>DATEDY010000404.1:0-2799 GCA_035281405.1 Flavobacterium sp. | reverse complement strand
AAAACCTTTTACAGCATTAATGGAAAGCATTGCCTTTCCTAATTCGGCATGCAATTTATCAAAAACCGGCTCTCCAAGACCAATAGGCACATTTTGAATCACACAGGTTACAGTACCTCCAACAGTATCTCCTTGCTTTTTGATTTCTTTAATATATTGTTCCATTCTTTCGGCAGCCGCCAAATCTGGGCAACGCACCGGATTCAATTCGATATTTGAAAAATCTAAATCCTGATACGGTTTATCAATAAAAATTTCACCCACAGATGAAACAAAAGCCGTTATTTTAATATCCGAAATTACTTGTTTGGCAACAGCACCTGCCACCACTCTACTGGCAGTTTCACGTGCAGAACTACGTCCGCCTCCACGGTAATCGCGAATTCCATATTTCTTCTCGTAGACGTAATCCGCATGACTGGGACGATACGTATCTTTTATATGTGAATAATCATCTGATTTCTGATTCGTATTCGGGATAATAAATCCAATAGGAGTTCCTGTTGTTTTCCCTTCAAAAATTCCAGACAAAAATTGTACTTCGTCTTCCTCTTTTCTTTGTGTTACAATAGACGATTGACCAGGCTTACGTCTTTGCATATCATTTCTGATGATGTCAAGATCTAAATCGATACCTGGAGGACAACCATCAATAATTCCGCCTAAGGCATCCCCATGAGATTCACCAAAAGTGGTTACCTTGAATATATTTCCAAAAGAATTCCCTGCCATTTTATTAGTTTGCAAACAAAAATAAGATTTCTAATCAATCTTTTAAAGTTTATCCCTTTAAAACTTACATATTTTGTAAGTCTTAAAAAAATATAACAAATTACCATAATTATGTAACTCCATGAGTTTTCACCTTTATATCTTTGATTATGAGCAATAAAGAAAATAAATGGAGTCAATTATGCCACAAAGTGACTAAAAACGGGTATTCATCGTTAATAAGTTTTTTATTTGGAGGCAATAATTGTAAATTTACTTTCGTTAAAAAGAATCTAAACATAAAAATCATGAAAAAATTATTTGTATCAGCCTTAATGTTATTAGGTTTAGCATTTAGTGCACAAGCACAAACCTTTTCTAAAAACGCTTTAGGTTTGCGTTTAGGAGATAATGACGGATTTGGTGGGGAAGTTTCTTATCAAAGAGGATTATCAAAAAGTAACCGTTTGGAATTTGATTTAGGTTGGAGAAACCGCAGCTACCGAAATGGAGTTGATTCGGATGACATTAAATTGGTAGGTCTATATCAATGGGTTTGGAATATTGATGGAGGATTCAACTGGTATGCCGGTGTTGGTGGAGGTATCGGAAGTTGGAATTATGATGCTCCAGGTTATTCAGAAGGAGGCACTTACTTATTAGCAGCTGGTGATATCGGTATAGAATATAATTTCGATATTCCACTACAATTGTCACTTGACTTCAGACCAGAATTGTATTTTGGTGATGATAGAAATGATTTCGATGATGATTACAATAGTTTCGGTCCAGATATCGCTTTAGGTGTCAGATACCGTTTCTAATAATAAAAAGCCTTCTAAACAGAAGGCTTTTTACTTTTTATTTTGTTGATTGCTTGTTGGTATACTTCTTCATACTTGGGCACAATTTTATCAATCTGAAATTGTTTTGCAGTTTCCAAAGCATTGTCTTTAAAGACGTTCAACGTATCATCATCTGATAAAATCTTCAAAGCATTTGCGGCCATATCATCCACATCGCCCACATTACTCAAATATCCTGAAACACCATGAATATTTACTTCAGGCAAACCTCCGGTGTTACTTGATACAACGGGAACACTACATGCCATAGCTTCAAGTGCTGCCAAACCAAAGCTTTCGGTTTCTGATGGCAATAAAAACAAATCTGAATAGCTCAAAATTTGATTGATTTCATTACTGTTACCAAAAAAGATCACTTTATCTTGGATTCCGAGTTTTTCACACAATGCTTCTGCAACGATTTTTTCCGGTCCATCACCAACCATCATCAGTTTAGCCGGGATTTCTTTTTGAATTTTATTAAAAACTTTAACTACATCAGGAATATTTTTCACCTTTCTGAAATTACTGATATGTGTTATAATGCGTTCTTCTGATTTCGCCATTACCGAACGCTTACAGGTTATGTTTCCTTTATCTGTATCATCAATTTCGATAAAATTCGGAATGACAACTATTTCGTTTTTAAGATCAAACAAGCGAACAGTATCATCTTTCAGACTTTGGGAAACCGAAGTTACCACATCTGATTTATTAATACTGAAAGTCACAGCGGGTTTGTAAAAAGGATGGTTTCCAACTAATGTAATATCTGTACCATGCAAAGTTGTCACCATTGGAATTTTTATTCCCTCATCCTTCAGCATTTGTTTTGCCATATAACCGGCATAAGCATGGGGAATCGCATAATGCACATGCAATAAATCGATCTGATACAATTTTACCATATCTACCAATTTACTTGACAGAGCCAACTCGTAAGGCTGATAGTGGAATAAAGGATATTCTGGAACGTTTACTTCGTGGTAATGCACATTGGGATTTAATAGTGCCAATCGCACTGGTTGACGGTACGTAATGAAATGAATTTCGTGTCCGCGGCGGGCTAATTCTAATCCTAATTCAGTGGCTACAACACCACTACCACCAAAAGTCGGGTAACAAACTATTGCAATTTTCATGATACGAATTTAGTCAATAAATGAAAATTCGTAATTAATTTTTGGTTAAAATTAACTAATTAATTGATGATTGCATCGTAGATAATTTGCTGTATTTTTTC
>DATEDY010000403.1:0-10516 GCA_035281405.1 Flavobacterium sp. | reverse complement strand
TTTATTGGCTATTTTAATGAAATTATGCCTCTTACTGATGAAGAAATGGAAGCGATTGTGCTTACAACTACTATAAAAAATTTTAAGAAAGGTACAGTTCTTTTAGAAGAAGGACAAGTGGCAACTGAAGCTTATTTTGTTTTGGAAGGATGTGTCCGTCAATATTTTCTGATTGAAGGTGAAGAGAAAACTAATAATTTCTTTACTGAAAAACAATGGGTCGTGTCTTTAAGGAGTATGGGGCAAATGGTGCCTTCCGATCATTTTCTTGATTGTTCTACTGACTGTACTTTGGTAGTTGGTAACAGAGAAAAGGAAAATGGGCTTTATGATAAATTTCCAAGGTTAGAATCTGTAGCCAAAAAAATCCTGGAAAATACATTTGCTGAACAGCAGGATATCATGGCTAATTATATAAAGGATACGCCCGAACAAAGATATCTTAAACTTTTAAAGACACGACCCGATCTTTTTCAATTGATTCCCCAATATCAAATTGCAAGTTATATAGGTATAAAACCTGAATCCCTTAGCAGAATAAGAAGAAGGTTGACAGAAAAGTAGTTCGGGCTTATTTTTTACTTAATACTTCATTAAATATTTCCGGTGTGATGTCCGAAAGTCCATGATGTCCTATCATTCGTCTAAATTGAATTTTGTTTGTTTTTAAATATTTGTCTAAAATTTTAGTAATTGCTATAGCTGGCGTAGTAGTACCATCAATTGGAATGCTTAAAAAGTCACTTTCGTAAATTATGGATTCATTAGGTATATAAACAAAAGCTAAGTCTTCTGCATGAGAGTTAGCTATGTTGAATAGTTTAATCTCCTTATTATCACCGTTTAAAATTTTTGAGTTTTCAAACAGTTCAAATGTAAGTGAATGGTCTGTCTTCAAATTAAGGAATTTCTTAATTCTTTCTGCTATTTTTTGAGTGCAAATGATTGTAGTATTTGCCTCTGTAAAAGCTCCTATGCCTGCAATATGATCCGTGTGGAAATGGGAAATGTGGACTTTTATTTTTTTGTTAGGAAGTGTTTTTTGGATTACTTCCAAAATTGATTTTACAACAGTTGTCGATACTGGTGCCTCCGTTACCAGTATATAATCTCCCATATCTGCAAATAAAACATTCCGGTCATTGCTTACTTTTTCAATTAAATAAATTCCTTTGCCTATTTCCTTTGCCTGTAAAGGTGAATTTGTTGTATTTGTAAGCGCATAATCTTTTGGTACTTCAAAATGATCATCAGGAAATTTGATGTTAAATTTCATGTTTGTTACTTTTTCATCTGAAGTTATACTTCCGTTTGTAAAAGTTTTAATGTGGATGGGAAACCATAGATTATCCTTGTTTTGGTATTCTTCAAAAAGAATAACTGTTTCTCTCTTTCCTTGCTTGTTTATTATTTTCTGCAAAAAACCTTCCTTTTTACTGATCAAATAAGTTTCACTACCGTCTTTGAACTTTCTAACAATGCTTTTTTCTGTTTCATTTTCATATGAGATAAGAGTATCTGTACTTTTTGATAAATCAGTTAAGATGTAAAAAGGCAGTGCGGTTATATTTTGTCTTGCCTGTATTAGCATAGTGTTTTTGTCACTCATGGTAACAGCTATTCCTGCTCTGTTTTTCCCGTAATCGTAATTGAATACCTGATTTTCTTTGCCGATTGCAATAAAGTCAAATCGGTATCCGCCTGGAAAATTTGTAATGGTTCGGTTATAAAAGCGATTTGTTGAAATGTCTTTTGAAAAATAAGCTTCAGCTTTCAAAGGTTTTGCTTCTGTTGTCGAGTAATATTGGCCATCCACATACAATGCTCTTTTTAAGGTGTATTGATAGTTGTTTAGTGAATTCCAATCTCCTTGTTTTGATAAAGTATTCTCAATTATTTTGTTGGTGTTCTGTGAAAAGGCAAAGTACGGTAAAAGTAATAGAAACAGGATTTGTGTTTTTTTCATTTGTAAGTTTTTAAAAATCTAAATTAATGTAAATATTAATTCCCGACCATTGCCACGAATAACTTGTTTCAACAGGCTTCGGTTTTTTTTGTCAAAATAATAAGTGCTTTCCCCATTACTTATCTCATCTTTGACTTTTACTTGCCATACATCGTGATTTTTATTTTGAACATTGATGATACTGCTTTTAACTTCTAAAACAGAAGCTTTTTTTACACCGCTATTTTCCGGATTGTAGTCATAAACTGAAATATCCTGACTGTATCCTTCTTTAAAGGGAAGCCAGCCAATTAACAATGGGTAAATGTTACTGTCGAAATAAGAAGCTGGGTTTGCCTCTTTGATCGCTTTCTTTGTTTGTTTTTTCTTGTCAAAGAAATACCCTGTTATACTGTCATTGTAGTGTATAACCATGTCTCTTCCTTGATTGTATGAGGAATGATATACAGGCTTTAAGGTTTTTGCATCCGCTATGGTGGTATCGATCCATTGCGTGGTATTTTTCTTTAATTCCACAGAGGTTATGACCATCAGATGTTTCTTGTTTTTGTTGATTTTTGTTGTTACAGTACCCAATTCAATTTTTGAAGTATCTTTTACAATTGACCAATTCATTTTGTATTCACGATTCTGTATCCATTTTTTTTCGATGGAATTCGATTTAGGTGTCATAATGGATTGACCGTAAAAAATAGTACTGGAAGTCAATAATAATAGTGAAATTGCTTTTTTCATATGCTTAAATTAAAAATTTACCTGAATTGCTATGTTGCCTTTTTTATGGCCTTGTTCTGCATGCAAGTGAGCTTTGATTATATCTTTTGAAGAATACGTTGTATCGATTACCGGTTTTAATTTTTTAATTTCCAGTAATTGCTTGAGGAAGTCTAAATTCCAGTTGGTTTCTTTAATTATACCACTGATGATTTTTGTTTCCGAAAACATCGTAAGCCATAATTTTTTTATCATAGTCGTAACTCCGGCAGAAACTAAAATTATTTTGCCCTTTTCTTCAAGTCTTTTTAAACATTCTTTTAAGGGCAGTTTATCGATGCAATCTATAATTATGTCAAATTTTTCGTCCGATTTCCCCAACTCATCTATTGTATAGTCATAAATTTTATCTGCACCTAAATCTTGCATAAACTTTACCTTATCTGAGGAGCAGGTAACACTGACAGTGGCACCAAAAAATTTGCATATTTGGAGCATTGCATTGCCTACAGAACCCGAAGCCCCAATGATTAAAATCTTTTGTCCGGGTAATATATCAGCCTGTTTTAAAAAATGAAGGGCGGTTAATCCTCCAAAGGGAATCACGGCAACTTCTTCAAAACTGTACCCTTTCGGCTTTAGTGTTATTAAACCAGTTTCTGGGAGGCATTTGTATTCTGCATATGCCCCAAAGCCATAACTTAAGGCTGATGATCCGAAAACTTCATCTCCCGGTTTAAAATTTTTAACTTCACTTCCAACAGTTTCTATTATTCCAGAAAACACACCGCCTAAAATTTTAGTTTTGGGTTTAGTTAATCCGAAAAATAAACGCACAGCAAAAGGATCTGCTTTTCTTAACCGCAAATCGGCGGTATTGACTGCCGTAGCTTTTATTTTTATGAGAATTTCATTTTTAGTAGGTACAGGTGTTTCAACTTCAGCTATTTGAAGTACTTCTGGCAGGCCGTATTGATTATATACTATTGCTTTCATTATTTATATTTATCTTATGACAAAAATAGATGGAGAATAAATGGCATGCATTGACTTAAGTTAAGAAATGAAAATGCAATCCTTCATAAAAAGCTAACATTAACATAACAGTTACTTCATAAAGAGTTACCACCTTTAGCATAGAAATAGAGCTCAGATTTCTAAATGTAAAATGATAATAATGATACTGTATGACAGAAAAACAAAGAGCATTATGGGAAGCCATCAATAGGTTTTCCTTTGATGAAACCATCGAAGAATATGGTTTCGAAACACGATTGGCGTATGAAAATAAATGGACGGACTTCGTCACAAAACAAGCTATCGAAGAGTATAAGAAGTTCATGTTTTTGGCTTCAATCTCCAATCAAATGGTTTCACCATCCGAAATAGTTGATATTGTTTGGCACCAACATTTGATTTTTAGTAAATCCTACGAGAAACTCTGCCAGCTATTAGGGAAAAAGATTGAACACATTCCTTCCACACACAATCCTCAAAACCATTCGGTTTTTACAACTGCAAAAGAATACACCAGCGTTTTATACGAAGCGTACTTCGGAAAACAAAACACGTATTTTTGGGACAACGATCATCTCGAAGCAACACAATTGACTTCCATTTCTAAGGCTTTACGTAAAAGAATTCTCAAAATTGCGTGTACCAGTGCTCTGCTGTATCTACCGCTTTATTTTTTGCTGAAACCTTATATTGTCACTATTGAGAATCCGTATTTTATATTGTACACGATTATCATCACATGCTGTATGTTTTCTTTCTTGTACTTTCAAATCACTTCTGTGGCAGAAGACAGTGCAAAGAAATTGTACCGTGAAAATGTGCATATCCAAAATCTGAATGCCGCCGAAGTTATTTGTCTTCAAACCGGCAATAATAACCGATACGTTCACGCAAGTGTGGATAATATGATTAAGAAGCGTGTTTTAAGAACGGAAGGCAATTGGGGCGTAAAATTGGATCTGAATGCAGTTTTTACTACCAAAGATGAAGTGGCTGTAGGTAATGCCTTCAACGATAAGGAACCTGTAAATTATATCACACTGTTTCATCAGTTGCGGGTCAAAGAATTGTTTTTGTTGCCACAACAAGCAATGAAGAACCTGAGAGCAACTATTGTTAACAGTTCCAGTTTTATTAACCTCTTTACTGTTGTGATATTGTTTTTTCTCCCGATGCTTTATCTTTTTCTCATCCGATTGCAATTGGGTGTCGAAAGAGCGAAACCGGTAGCATTTTTGGTTGTAGAAATAGGATGTTACCTTATTGCGGGCTATTATTTTTTGAAGAAAGCCTATACAGAGCTTTTTGCCAAAGCGATTCCTAATTTGTACAACACAAAAATAAAAAACGAAGAACGAATAGATTTAAAGCAATCCTGGGAATGGAAGTATCTGATTATCGGTACGGCTTTTTATTGTGACGATTTCCTCCCATTGGTAGAACCGATACAAACGAGAATGAATTCAACCAGTTCTTCATGGGGAAGTTGTGGTTCAAGTTGTGGTAGTAGCTGCGGTTCGAGTTGCGGCGGCGGCTGTGGTGGTTGTGGCGGCGGAGATTAGTTGGTCAATACCTGTTTCTGATACTTAATTTGTGGGTTTAACTTGAAAGGTTAAGCCTTTTATTTTTTATAAAACAAATTATGGTCAATATACTCCCAAACTTTAGCTGGCAACATTGGAATGACATTCTTTTTGTTTTTAATACTCTCTCTGATAAAAGTAGAAGACAACTCAATGACTGGAGCGCCTACACGGTGTATTTTAGGATTATTGACAAACTCACTGCTGATTTCCCCTGAGTTCAGTCTTGGGTATACATAAATGTCATGATTTTGTAAAATTACCTCATAGTTCTTCCATTTATGCAGAGAGTTCAGATTGTCTTCTCCCATGATTAATGAAAATTCATAATCAGGATATTTTTCCTGTAAATGAGCTAAAGTATTGACGGTGTAATTCGGTTGAGGTAACTTGAACTCTACATCTGTAGGCTTAATCCTCGGATAGTCTTCAGTAGCCAAATGCACCATATGCAAACGATGGTAATCATCCAGCAACGTGTTTTTCTGCTTGTGCGGATTGTGTGGTGTGACCACCATCCAGATCTGATCCAAATCCGAATGTTCAGCCATATGATTGGCTATAATCATATGCCCAATATGAATGGGATTAAATGTTCCGAAGTACAAACCTACCTTCATTTGCAGTATACTATTGAGTCACAAAATTCTTTACTAATTCGTACGCCTCTTGTTTGGCTATATCTAAATCGTAGTTTTTTATTACGGTGTCAAACTGCGGTGCGGTAGCTAATTCCACGTGTGCTTTGGCAATACGCATATTGATTTTGTCATCACTTTCTGTAGAGCGTTCTTTCAATCGACGCTTCAATTCATCAACACTTGGTGGTTTTACAAATACTGCAAGAGTTTGCTCGGGGAATTTGTGTTTAATACGCAATCCGCCTGCAACATCAATGTCGAAAATTACATTTTTGCCCAATGCCCAAATGCGTTCCACTTCACTTTTTAGTGTTCCGTAGAAGTTATCACGGTATACTTCTTCCCATTCCACGAAGTCCTCATTTTTGATGTGTTGTTTGAAATCGTGAATAGACATAAAGTAGTAATCTTTTCCGTTTACTTCTTCGCCTCTTGGTTCACGTGTTGCTGCCGAAATTGAAAACTCAAGATTCAATTCTTCAATTCCTAATAAATGCCTTACTATAGTGGTTTTTCCCGATCCTGACGGCGCTGAGAATACAATTAATTTTCCTCCTTTGTTCATGGGTGCTCTTTTTATTTTATAAATGTTACAGATTCGGTGTCAATGGTAATGGTTTTGAAGGTTTCTTTATCACCCATTGATTCTGTAATTTTTAACTTCAGTAATTTTTTATCGTTGGTTTTTATCGGCTCAGAGTAGATAAAACCCCTGCAGTTATCTGTTTGGATTTCATTCAAGTAAGTTAATTCCGTTTTATTGTTAAATGCCAAAATAATATACCCTGAATCAGTTGCGCCACCGCATTGTCCTTGGACATTAGGATTTCCCATGTCTTCGTATTGGAATAAGATGCGCACTTCATTAGGAGTTGTTTTTTTGGAAACAATTTTCAAATCGTCATGGTTAATGGAATATTTGGACAAATTGACTGTAGTGTTGCCTATTTTTAACAACCGGATATCTTCTATAAGAAAATGGTTCTCCGGATTGTTTATTGTGAACGAAAGTTTCTTTGAGCCCGATTCCCAAGTGTTTCCTTCTTTTGTGTCGGTGATTGTAAATTTTTCATTAAAACCTTTGATGGATTCGATTGCGTCAAGTTTTTCCCAAGTACCATTCCCGGAAAAGTCAAAATCAAGTATCTTTTTTTCAAGTACTTTATCGGTTACATTGAAGAGTGTAAGATCGCCTGCGGGATTGCTTATTCCAACAAGCGGAATCGGTTTTTTTACATTGTCATAATAATACCAACCTTTTAGAGAAAAGGCGTACATATGATCTTCAGAGTAATTTTCCACTTTCAAATACATGGTAATATTGTATTTTTTATCAAGGGAACCGGTTAGGATTTTGTCGTTAGTCTTGATAGTTTGCAATGAAACATTTTTGACTTGAGATGAGCCAATCATTGAAACCAACAAAAAGACACTTAAAAGAAAGGCTTTCATAAGAATCGTACTAAATAAAAGAAATGAAAAAGATTACAATACGTTCAACACCTGTTCTTTGATTTTTTCCAACTCGTCTTTCATCATTACCACTAGTTTTTGCATACCGGCATGATTCGATTTAGAGCCCATGGTATTGATTTCACGGCCCATTTCCTGAGTGATGAATCCTAATTTACGACCATTAGCTTCGTTTCCTTTGATAGTTTCGATGAAATAATCCAAATGATTGGTTAATCGTACTTTCTCTTCGGTAATGTCTAATTTCTCCAAATAGTAAATCAATTCCTGCTCAAAACGGTTTTCGTCTACATTCACTTTCAATTCGTCAATAGCCGTCTGTAATTTGTTTTTGATATTTTGAACACGCTCCGGATCTAATTCCAAAGCTTGATCCATATAAGAACGAATATTGGCAATACGCAATTGGAATTCTTTCTCCAATGACACTCCTTCATCCACACGAAACTGATTAATGTTGGCTAAAGCCTCATTGATCACACCTTGTATCTGTTTCCATTCGTTTTCATCGATTTCATCACGTTCTGTTTTTAATGCATCAGGCATTCGTACCGCCATCTTCATCAATTCAGTATTGTCTGCATCGGGTAAGATGTCACGCATTTGCGCAATGTACGCTTTTACGATAGGTGCATTGACTTTAGTCGAAGTTTCTTCACCTGTAACTTCTATATACAACGAAAAATCAACTTTGCCTCGTTCCAATTGCTGAGCAATCTGATTGCGTAAACCCAATTCCATTTCACGGTACACCGAAGGCATTCGGACATTCAAGTCCATACCTTTACTGTTAAGCGATTTGAGTTCTACAGTGATTTTTTTGGTGGGCAATTGTAATGAAGCTTTTCCAAAGCCGGTCATCGATTGTATCATAGTCGTAAAATAAGAGGGTAAAGATAACTATTTTTGTTCAGTCACAGTAAGCAGTTGCAGTATTCAGTTAATTGTATTACAGCCAAATTTATCAGGGTTGTTGATCATGTAATTTATAAGTTTCCCTATTTCCTGCGACCGATCACTTAAATTGTTATGAATTTCTTTGGAAATATACCCACATTCTTGTGCAAAATCCAACCAAGTGCTTGTTTCTGAATTTTCACCGTCACTATCTGTTAATTTGTTTATGAAGTGGTTTGTGTATCTTCTTTTTCTATAAGCCTCTGCTATATTGCTGCAAACACTTCTTGATGAGCGTCTTATCTGATCAGTTAAAGAATAAATCTCTTCTTTCGGAAAAGATTTAGAAATAGTATAAATCTCCATAGCTAATGAAAAAGCCTTTTTATAAGCTAGTAATTCTTTGAAATCCATAACTTGTTTTACTGTAAATCCATACTTTCTATTTGGAAGCAGTTTGCTGAGACTGAAAACTGAAACTGTAAACTGAGATGATTACTCTTTACTGACCGCTTTCTTCTGTGTAACCAGATACACCCCGATAAAAATCAAAACCGCCGATCCTGCTTTTACCCAACTCAATTCGTCTTTTTGTAATCCGATAGCAAAAATAGTAGCAAACAACGGCTGCAGATAAATAAACACAGCAACGGTTGTTGGTTTCAGTTCTTTCATTGAAAGTAAATTCAGTAAGTAGGTCAGAAAAGTGGAAAAGACAACTACAAACCCTATTTTCAAATAGGCGGAAGAAGGAACGGAAGCCCATTCAACAGCTTGAAATTCACTCCATCCAAAAGGGATGACCATCAAAAACCCAAAGAAATAAATCCATTTCACAAAAGAAAATGCATTGTACTTATCCATTAGTTTTTTGACAATGATGAGGTAAAATCCATAGGACATCGCATTAACAAATACCAGAAAGTTGCCAAGCGAAGCATTAGGAGCATTCACCATCGATTTTCCATATAGAATCAGGGTAATCGTTCCGGCTAATCCCAAAAGTATTCCAATGATCTTTTTATTTTCCATGCGCTCTCTCATGATCAAGGCCGAAAGAATCAGGACAATCATGGGTGTAGTCACCATTAAAACAGCTCCCATAATAGGTGAGGTATAACTCAATCCCTTGAAAAAAGTCAGCATATTGAATGCAATCCCGAAGAAAGAAGCGGCAATAATCCTTGGAAAATCAGCTTTGTCGATTTTTTCGGTTTTGACAAATAAAGTGGCAAGCCAAAACAACAGCATGGAACCGCCCACACGTAGGAATATAAATCCGAATGCATCTATGTATTTCGGCATCACATCTTTAGCAATGGTAAATGTCACACCATAAATGATGGAAACCAAAGTAGCGGCAACCAGTGCCCATTCTCTTTTACTCATGATTTAAAAATTGAATGGTGGCATCAACGGTTTTGGCGCTGTTGCCCACAAATATTTTACCGTCAATAATCAACACAGGACGGGATAAGAAAGTATAATGTTCTAAGATATAACGCTTGAAATCGGCTTCGGTCAGTTTCTCGTCCTTTAGTCCCATTTCTTTGTATAGCGTGGCTCTTTTGCTAAAAAGTGCTTCATAACTTCCTGCCATCTGCTGCATTTCATCTACCTGCTTTACGGTCATTGGCTCTGTCTTGATGTCTTGTAATTCAAAGGTGTCAAGTTGTGGTAATGATTTCAGTATACGCTGACAGGTACTACAGGTTTTTAGATAATATATTTTTCTCATAATGATATTCGGTGATTTTGATTGCAAAAATACGGTTTTCGTTAAAATAGATTTAAATTAAATGTTAGGGAGTTATGAAAGCGGATTATTCTGTTTATTTTTGAGTAAATTTTTTACAGATGAGTATTTTTACCAAAGAAATATCAATTCGCTGGTCTGATCTGGACCCGAATTTTCACATGAGACACAGTGCTTTCTATGATTTTGGAGCACAACACCGTATCGAAGTATTGGAACAACACGGCTTAACTATGAAACTGATGCAACAGCAGTTTTTCGGTCCGGTTTTGTTCCGTGAGGAGGCAATCTTCAGAAGAGAAATCCATTTAAGTGATACTATTACCATTACTACAAAAATGGGAAAAATGAAAGCCGATGCTTCCCGTTGGACAATTGTTCATGAATTGAAAAATCAAAGGGACGAATTGTGTGCCGTAATCAGCGTTGACGGTGCCTGGATGGATACAAAGTTGAGAAAACTGGCTAC
>DATEDY010000402.1:0-5422 GCA_035281405.1 Flavobacterium sp. | reverse complement strand
TAATGATAATTCCACGGATCAAACCGGTCCGATTGTACAATCTTACATAGAGAAACATCCTTGGATTTCATTGGTTGATAAAAAATCGGATGCGATTCATCTACCGGGAAGCAAAGTGATACAAGCTTTTCAGGCAGGTTTGGCTACTTTGGATGAAGAATATGACATCATGATCAAAGGCGATTCTGATTTGATATTTCCTTCCAATTATTTTGAAACGATCATCCAACATTTTGAAAGCGATGCTGAAATTGGTATGGCGGGCGGATTTGCTTACATCGAAAAAGACGGCGATTGGGTTTTAGAAAATTTAACCGATAAAGATCATATTCGCGGTGCATTCAAAGCGTACCGGAAAGCTACTTTCCAACAAATTGGCGGATTACAACCGGCTATGGGTTGGGATACTGTTGATGAATTATTATGTAAATATTACAACTGGAAAGTTGTCACTGACGAATCCCTAAAAGTAAAACACTTAAAACCGACGGGAGCTAATTACAATAAAACGGCACGTTACAAACAAGGAGAGGCATTTTACACTTTAGGCTATGGATTTTTCATTACTGCAGTCGCTTCCTTAAAACTAGCGCTACGCAAAGGAAAGCCTTTATTGTTCCTTGATTATATTCAGGGTTTTTGGAAAGCCAAAGCCGAAAAGAAAACCATGTTAGTGACTCCGGAACAGGCAAAATTCGTGAAAGCGTATCGTTGGAAAAAGATGAAAGAGAAACTTTTCAAATAATCATGTACAAAAAAAATCATCCCAAAATCAATTCCGGGATGATTCCTCGTTAGATTACATTTTCCTTTCAGTTTAAGAAGGTGATATCAATATACTTGTTCACCACTGATTCAAATTCTTTTCTGGTAACCGGTTTAGAAAGATAGCCATTGAACGCTTTGCCATAATTTTCTTTATTGTCTTTCAAAGCATACGCCGACTGCGCTATGATTGGTATTTCCGGAGCTTCATTTTTAATAAGCTGTGCAGCAGTATAACCATCAACCTGCGGCATACGAAGATCCATCAAAATCAAATGAATATCCGGATTATTTTTGTAAATCTCATAAGCTTCTTCACCGTTTTTGGCTCGGAATACCTCTACATCTCCTTTTTCCAATAATTTTTTAAGAAGCATATAACTAATTTCCTCGTCTTCAGCGATTAACACTTTGATGGTTTTTTTGGAAACAGCCGATGTTTCTTCTATCGGAGCAGGCACATAAGGCACTTTGAAATAGAATACAGTTCCCGCACCTAATTCTGATTCTACTTTTATTTCGCCTCCTAACAAATCCACATAGCGTTTAACTGTCGAAAGTCCCATACCAATTCCGCTGGTAGCGTCCCATACATTTTCCACATTGAACTGCGAAAATTTTTCTTTAAAAATGGGATCCAAACCAACACCGCTATCCTTTACATAAAACTTCAATTCATCATCCACCAATCGGTAACCCATTTCAATAAAACCTTTAGTGGTAAATTTCAATGAATTATTAAGCAAACTGGTAAACACCTGAGTAATTTTATTTTTGTCAATCAAAACAGTATCTTCATCATCAGATAATCCTTTGAAAGATTTCAAACTCAATCCTTTGTAAAAAACCTGATCAACAAATTTAATTTTAAGATCATCCATCAGTTCATTCAATGAAACACTTCTTGTATGAACTCCCTCAATTTCAGATTTCAGCGAATTGTAACTTTCAAATTCCGAAAAAACGCCTTGCAATTCACTGGAACAGTTGGCAATGATTTCAGCAAAATTATTTTTCTCTTCAAAATCCAATTTAGCCGTAGTCAACAAATTAGCCAGACCGACAATAGTATCCAAAGGGGCTTTAATTTTATTCAAAAAAGTAGCCACCAATGCCTGACTTTGCGGCGGATATCCTCCCGGTTTTTGGACTTCCAGATTATCCAAAACAACATTTGTCTTCTTATCTGTTTCACGCAACAACAAAGACAAATCTGCCAATTTTTCTTTCAAATCAGCTACTTGACGTTCTAATTCATCGCGTGATGATGTATTCGCTTCCATATATCCAGATTTTAAATTAGTATTTGCATTTCACAATGGGCCAATTTGTATAAATCATAGATTATCAATTCATTATTCGACTTAATTATTTGGAAATCATAAAGTTACCATTTTAAAAAGAAAAACAAGGCTGTTTTACATAAATCTTTAATTTTCAATATGTTAAAGTATTTACTGTCGCATGAAAATCCATTTCAAACTAGTGGATTATATATAAAAGCAGGCTGCCTATTCAAAATAATCTCAAAGCACAACCCAACTCATACAATTTTCGTATTTTCGCTATTATTTTTATGCCCATGATGCTCGTTAGATATTTATCACAAATAGGGAGGTATTTTATAATGCTTCGCGAAATAGCCAAAAAACCCACTAAATGGTCGATGATGCGCCAACTGATTTTCAAAGAAGTTGACGATCTTGTTATAGATTCCCTGGGAATCGTTTGTTTTATTTCCTTTTTCGTAGGTGGAGTTGTTGCCATTCAAACGGCATTGAATTTAACCAATCCGTTGATTCCTAAATACCTTATCGGCTTTGCAACAAGGCAATCGGTTATTTTGGAATTTGCCCCTACTTTTATCTCCATCATTATGGCTGGTAAGATGGGTTCATTCATCACATCAAGTATCGGAACGATGCGTGTTACAGAACAAATTGATGCTTTGGAAGTAATGGGTGTGAATTCATTAAACTATTTGGTTTTTCCGAAATTGATTGCTTTGCTACTTTATCCTTTTGTCATTGGCATCAGTATGTTTTTAGGTATCCTTGGAGGATGGATGGCAGCCGTATATGGTGGTTTTACTTCAGCAGATGAATTTATCAACGGTATCCAAGTGGAGTTTATTCCGTTTCACGTTACCTATGCTTTTATCAAAACCTTTGTATTTGCTTTCTTATTAGCAACCATACCTTCTTTTCATGGTTATTATATGAAAGGCGGCGCATTGGAAGTAGGTAAAGCGAGTACTGTTTCCTTTGTTTGGACTTCAGTGGTGATTATTTTATGCAACTATATTTTAACCCAACTTCTTTTAACGAATTAACGCATTATGATAGAAGTTAAAGACATTAAAAAATCATTCGGTGACCAAATGGTCCTGAAAGGAATATCTACCACTTTGGAAGCTGGGAAGACCAACTTAATCATTGGACAATCTGGTTCTGGTAAAACCGTATTTTTAAAATCATTATTAGGAATTCACAACGTTGACAGCGGGACGATTTCATTTGATGGACGTATCTATTCTGAAATGACAAGTGATGAAAAGCGTGAATTGCGTACAGAAATAGGAATGGTTTTCCAGGGAAGTGCTTTATTCGATTCCATGACTGTGGAAGAAAACATTGGTTTCCCTTTAAAAATGTTTACCAATAAGACTAAAAAAGAGATCAAAGAGCGCGTTGATTTTGTAATTGGCAGAGTCAATCTGATTGACGCACATACCAAGAAGCCTTCAGAAATTTCCGGAGGTATGCAAAAACGTGTAGCGATTGCCAGAGCGATTGTGAACAACCCGAAATATTTATTTTGTGACGAACCTAACTCGGGTCTGGATCCGAAAACAGCCATTGTTATTGACAATTTGATTCAGGAAATCACCAAAGAATACAATATCACTACGGTAGTTAACACACACGATATGAACTCGGTGATGGAAATTGGCGACAAAATTGTATTCCTAAAAAATGGATTGAAAGCTTGGGAAGGAGATAAATCACAGATTTTCAAAACAGATAATGAAGCTGTTACTGATTTTGTTTATTCATCTGAATTATTTAAAAAAGTGCGTGAAGCGGTATTAAGAGAAGGCGTTTAATACAGTTACTGTTGAAAATAAAAAAAGGAGTCAAATTGACTCCTTTTTCATTAATAGTTCAAATACACCCAGCCAGATTTAGCCTCACCATCTTCAAGCGTAATCAAATAATAGTAAGTCCCTGTAGGTAGTAATTGTTTATTTTTGTCGTATCCTCTCCACTCATTCGTGTAATTCTCTTTTTCAAAAATAAGAATCCCATAACGGTTGTAAATTTTCACATTCCGTATATGGTCAATACAACTCAGATCAAAATTATCATTGTCTCCATCATTGTTTGCAGAAACCCCTTTAGGTATTCCACAGAAAGTACAATTGATTTCAATTGACTTTTGAACTTCACAGCCATTAGAATTGCTTACCAGCACCGAATAAGTTCCGGTTTGTCCCGCAACATCAATATGCTGATTTCCCGAATAGCTGTTACCATCAGGATAAATCCAATTGTATTCATACAAATTAGCATCGGCCACGGGATCGATGAAATCAACTTTTATCTTTTTATTTCCTCCACACCATGTTTTCAGCTGAAAATCGGGAAAATCACTAACGATTACCTCAGTTGTAGCAGGAAGTGATTCACATCCGTCTAGAATCGCCTTAACAGTATACACCCCTTGCATAGAGGAGTTAACGTTTAAAACAACAGGATTCTGATCATTTGATATAAAACCGTTCGGACCAGTCCACAAATAAGTTGCACCAAATACAGTTGAAGCATATAAATGCAATTCTCCGTGCATACAAACATTGCTGTCAGAAAATGCATTAGGGCGTTGCGGCTGATTTTTTAAATTAATTTTTATTATTGCGGTATCGTCTCTATCACACAAACCATCAACTTTATATTGAAAAGAATACAATCCTGCCGTTACAGATGTTGAATCCCAAACACCATTTGCTAAAACCACTCCACTATTACTGATTTCACTCCAGATTCCATTCCCATCATGGTTGACAGAAAGCAATGCATTCAAATCAATTACCCCATGGACTCCGCAAATTGTAGTTTCAGCATCATTTCCCGCATTAGGTTCGTCCAAAGAATTTTGAATCGTATAATCCAAAACAAAATTAATGCAGGTATTCGGATTTCCCGGATTGGTTATACTTACATGATATATTCCTGCATTCGTGCTAAAATTAAAAGGCGTAAATGTCAGCGTATTTGTATTGCTGAGAATAACCGAAGTCGCATTGTCTTTCCACCATTCGTACTGCAAATAAGAAAAATTAGGCACACTTAAGCTCCCTACACTTCCGTTGCAAAATGATGTTGCCATAACTGGTAAAATAACATTTCCACTAACTTCAAACAGTCTGCTGTTACTATTACCGCAAGAATCAGTTACCTTAAAGCTATAAACACCGGCTGTCAAACTGTTAAATATACTTGCATTAGCATTGTCAATATAAAAAGGAGATCCGTTTCGGGAGATAATTTCATACCTGAAAGGTGCTGTCCCTTCAGCTTCAACTATAACCTGATAAGAGTTATTACTACAGGAAAAGCTGTAAATATTTTTAATTCTCGGTGCTAAGTTGAACTCA
>DATEDY010000401.1:0-13864 GCA_035281405.1 Flavobacterium sp. | reverse complement strand
ATATGATTTTGACAAACCTGTTATTTTGGCTAAGCCAAATAGTGACAAGTTTTTTTCTGTACGCATCTGCTTCAGTTTCAAACCAAAAATCAAACGGATATATTCTTCTTCAATCATTATAAATACTGGAATTATTACTTTGAAACAAAGATATGATTTTTAATGAATTTTGCAATTTTAAAATATTTTGCGAACGTTCGCTTGTTTTGTAAAAATATATTTTATAAGTTTGTTCGCAGAAAACAACTAAACCACTAAACATGGAAATAGCATTAACTAAAATTGCACAAGTAAACAACCAAGAAACTTATGCCAATATCCTAACCGATGAAGCAATTGCATTCCTGGAAGCATTGCATAAAAAATTCAATAAGGACAGAATTGCACTTTTGGAGAAAAGAGAAATCCAGCAAGAGATTTTCAATTCGGGAGAAACACCAATTTTCCCTTTGGAAACCAAAAACATCAGAAACACAGCATGGACAGCTTCTAAAATTCCAGAAGCATTATTAGACAGGAGAGTGGAAATCACAGGACCTGTTGATCGAAAAATGGTCATCAACGCTTTAAATTCAGGTGCCAAAACGTTCATGGCCGATTTCGAAGACAGCTGCTCACCAACGTGGAGCAACTTAATGGAAGGACAACAAAACTTAAGCGATGCCATCAATAGAACGATTGATTTTGAGCAAAATGGTAAAAAATACAGTTTGAACGAAAAAACAGCAGTATTACTCGTTCGTCCTCGCGGATTGCATTTGGAAGAAAAAAACATCACTTTTGATGACGAATTAGCCTCAGGCTCACTGGTAGATTTCGGTTTGTTTTTCTTTCATAATGCACAAAATCTAATTGAGAAAGGTGTTGGCCCTTATTTTTACTTACCCAAGCTAGAACATTATGAAGAAGCACGTTGGTGGAATGATGTTTTCGTATTTAGTCAAGATTATTTGGGTATTAAACAAGGTACGATAAAAGCAACTGTTCTAATAGAAACCATTACCGCCAGTTTCCAACTCGATGAAATCATTTATGAACTAAAAGAACATATTGCAGGATTGAACTGTGGTCGTTGGGATTACATATTCTCGTACATCAAAAAACTAAAAAATCATAAAGACTTCATAGTTCCCGACAGAGACCAGATTACAATGACAAGTCCGTTCATGAGTGCTTACTCTTTACGTGTTATCCAAATTTGTCACAAACGCAATATTTTGGCAATCGGAGGAATGGCAGCACAAATTCCGATAAAGAATGACGAAGAAGCCAATAACGCAGCATTTAATAAAGTAATTGCAGATAAAGAACGTGAAGTAAAAAATGGTCATGATGGTACTTGGGTAGCACACCCAGCCTTAGTTCCATTAGCAATGAAAGTTTTCAACGACAACATGCACACTAAAAACCAAATGCACATTAAACGAAATGAATTGAGTATTTCCGAAAAGCAATTATTAGAAATTCCTGAAGGAACAATCACTTTGAAGGGTATTCAAAAAAACATCAATATTGCCATTCTATATATTGAATCTTGGCTAAGTGGTGTTGGAGCCGCAGCGTTGTATCATTTAATGGAAGATGCCGCAACCGCAGAAATATCAAGAACCCAAATCTGGCTTTGGCTACAAAAAGGCATCATACTAGAGGATGGAAAAACATTCACACCCTATGTCTTAGAACAATTGACTGAATTAGAATTACTAAAAATCAAAGAAGATGTTGGTGTAGAACGATTTACAAAAGGAAGATACGAATTGGCTACTGATTTATTCACCGAAATGTCGTTAAGAAACGAGTTAGATGATTTCTTAACCACTATAGCATACAAATACTTATAAAAACTGCCAGATGCGGCAACATCTGACAGCTTACATTCAAATAATTAACAATAACTATTTAAAGCACAACAAAATTATGAAAACTGAAGAAAGAATTCAACAATTAGTTACTGATTGGACAACAAACCCAAGATGGAAAGGCATTGAAAGACCTTACACTGCAGAAAAAGTAGTGGAATTACAAGGATCTTACCATATTGAACATTCCATTGCGCGTCGTGGCGCTGAAGTACTATGGAAAAAATTACATTCTCAGGATTGGGTAGCCGGACTAGGCGCAATGACAGGAAATCAGGCAATTCAGGAAGTAGAAGCCGGATTGGAAGCTATTTATTTAAGTGGTTGGCAAGTTGCAGCTGACGCTAATTTAGCAGGCGAAATGTACCCAGATCAATCATTATATCCTGCCAATAGCGTTCCGCAGGTAGTAAAAAGAATCAATAATGCTTTGTTGCGTGCTGATCAAATCCAATCGGTAAATAAAGTAGAAAATAAAAAAGATTATTTAGTTCCAATTGTCGCAGATGCTGAAGCAGGCTTCGGAGGAAACCTAAATGCCTTCGAATTGATGAAAGGCATGATTGAAGCTGGTGCTGCAGGCGTACACTTTGAAGATCAACTTTCTTCTGCTAAAAAATGTGGTCATTTGGGCGGAAAAGTATTGGTCCCAACACAAGAAGCCATCAACAAATTGGTAGCTGCTCGTTTGGCAGCCGACGTTATGAATGTTCCAACATTGATTGTGGCACGTACCGATGCAGATGCAGCGAATTTATTAACCAGTGATGTGGACGACAGAGATAGTGAATTTATCACTGGAGAAAGAACACCTGAAGGTTTCTTCTACGTGAATGCAGGTTTAGCGCAAGGAATCAGTCGCGGATTGTCCTATGCTCCATATGCTGACTTGATTTGGCTGGAAACTTCGACACCTGATATTAATGAAGCCAAAAAGTTTGCAGAAGCTATCCATGCACAATACCCAGGAAAACTATTGGCCTACAATTGTTCACCGTCCTTCAACTGGGCAGCAAAATTATCAGTAGCTCAAATGGAAACATTCAGAGAAGATTTAGCAGCGTTAGGATACAAATTTCAATTTATCACATTGGCAGGATTCCATGCATTGAATACTTCCATGTTTGAATTAGCCTTAGCTTACAAGAAAAAAGGAATGGCAGGATATTCTGAATTACAACAAAAAGAATTTGCGTTGCAAGCTGAAGGATTCAGAGCTGTGAAACATCAAAACTTTGTTGGTACAACTTATTTTGATGAAGTTCAAAACGCTGTAACGGCTGGTTTAGCTTCAACAGTTGCCATGAAGGATTCGACTGAAACAGCGCAATTTTAATTTTTTAATTGGTTAGTGTAAAAATGCCCCGGAATTCGGGGCATTTTTTATTTCAAAACAACGTCTTTGACGACTTCTCTTCCTAGTTCTTCATTAATCATTTTAATGATCTTGTCTTTTCCATAACTCAACTCTTCCCGCAAAACCGCAGAAGTTAATTCAACATACAAGACAGAACCCTTAAGCAAAACGTTTCTGGTATAATTATTCACTCCGTTACCCATCAGGTTTTTCCACGCATCAGCCACAGAAATCTGATTCAAACCTTTATCCAACTTGTTCGCTTCTATGATTTCCTTTAAAATATCTCCGATAGAACTTTCGTTACTCAGCCTTTTTGCCATATTTCGGTAATATATTTACGTTTACTTTTTTATAATGAAAATCAGCTCCTTCTTGAGATTCCAGCACCAACAAACTATCTGTTAACTGAACTACTTTTTCAGTATGTTTTCCAAATTCAGATGAGAAATCCAACATCACATCACCTTCTTTTTCCGAGGCAGTCATTTTTTCCTGCATGTCATCCACTAAAAACGTCCCCATAGGTTGCCAACGCACTTTTTTATGAAAACCCGATTTATTTTTAATATCGAAATATTCATAATTTTCATTAACTGGGTATTCTTTTTTTTCGCCATCAGCAGTTTCTACTTTGGTAATTTGCCAGTAACCGTTTATCTTCTCTATATTTTCAATTGCTACTTTTTCAGCACATGAAAAAACAGACAACAAAGACAAAGTCAATACAATTCTTCTCATATTGTAAAATTAACACATTCGATTAAACCATCCTGAAAAAATATAGTCTAAATTTGAAATAACTAAATCAACCGAAAATGAAATCATTCTATGCTATAAGTTTCTGTTTTCTAAGCTTTTTTAGCTGTAGCTCCGATGAAACCTCAAACGAAGCAACACAACAAAGCATGTATTTTCCTCCATTAACCGGCTCAACATGGGAAACAAAATCCATTTCATCATTAGGTTGGAATCAAGGAGCCGTGCAGCCACTAAAGGATTACCTCAACACAAAACACACGAAATCGTTCATGATTTTAGTGAACGGAAGAATCGTTATGGAAGACTACTTTAATGGCCACAATGCATCATCATTATGGTATTGGGCTAGCGCAGGAAAAACACTCACTTCTACTATTACAGGAATCGCACAGCAAGAAAATTTTTTAAATATTAACAATAAAGTTTCAACATACATTGGAACCGGCTGGACCAGCGAAACATTAGCACAAGAAAACCTGATCACCAGCAAACATTTACTTAGTATGTCATCAGGACTTGATGATTCCCTTGGAGACAATGTTGCACCTGGTAATTTACAATACAAAGCTGATGCAGGAAACAGATGGGCGTATCACAATGTATATGTCAAACTACAAGACGTTGTTGCTCAAGCTACTGATCAAACATGGACCAATTATTTTAACAGCAAACTTCGGGATAAAATTGGCATGAATGGAAGCTGGATTCAAAGTGGAGACAATTCTGTATATTGGAGTAATTCAAGAAGCATGGCTCGTTTTGGCTTATTGGCGTTAAATAAAGGAAAATGGAACGACATTCAAATCTTGAACGAAGCTTATTTCAACGAAGCCACTTCTACGTCTCAAAACATTAATTTAGCATATGGTTATTTGTGGTGGTTAAACGGTAAAACTTCATATCATTTACCCAATTCCCAATTGCAGTTCAATGGAAGTATCATTCCCTCAGCTCCAAGTGATATGTTTATGGCATTAGGAAAAAACGATCAAAAGATTTATGTAATACCGAGCAAAAAAATGGTTATCATCCGAATGGGAGATGCAGCAGACGGGAGCAATATGGCGCTTTCTGATTTTGACGAAACACTTTGGCAAAAAATAAATGCGCTATTTCCATAGCGCATTTTCTTTAAAACATATTCATTTAGGATCTGATCCAATTCATAATTTCCTCATCAATTGGTAATGTTTGCGGCCCAAAGACCTTTACCAAAAACCCTTCTTCATTAATTAAATATTTCTGAAAATTCCATTTGACTTCATTATCCTCTAATCCATTTTTATCTTTATGAGTCAAAAACTGATAAAGAGGATGCGTATCATCACCGGTAACAGATATTTTCTCCATCATTGGAAAAGTTACGCCGTAATTTCGTTGGCAAAAAGTAGCTATTTGCTCATTACTTCCCGGTTCCTGTGCTCCGAAGTTATTCGCCGGAAAACCGATAATCACAAAATTATCATCTTTATACTCGGTGTACAATTCCTGTAGTTGCTCGTATTGGGGTGTTAATCCACATTCTGAAGCCGTGTTTACAATCATTACTTTCTTCCCTTTAAGTGAAGCCAAATCAAAATCGTTTCCCGAAATGTCTTTGACTTTAAATTGGTAAATCGTATTTGTAGCCATAATTTCTTTTTTAGTTGTTTTTTTCTCCGTCGTGTTTTTATTTTTCTTTTCCTGACTTTGACATCCAATGGCAAAAATCATACTTAAAATTACAACAATATTTTTCATGTTTTATTTTTTAAATTTTCGGTATCTGAAATAAACTAAACCTGAAAACATCAAGAAACCAATCAAAACGTATAAATAAATCTCAACATTCTGTCTTTCTCCAGAAGCATAGGAATGCAATCCGCTCAAATGGAAATTCACGCCAAAATAGGTCATAAGGATTGAAGCAAATGCCAATACGCTCATAAAATTATAGACAAACTTCCCTCTTAATGCCGGTACAAATCGCATATGGATTACAAAAGCATATACCATAATACTGATTAGAGCCCAAGTTTCTTTCGGATCCCACCCCCAGTAACGCCCCCAACTTTCGTTAGCCCATTGTCCTCCAAGGAAGTTCCCTATAGTCAACATCACCAAACCAACAGTTAAAGCCATTTCATTGATATAAGTAATCTCTTTGATGTTCAAATCCATTACTTTTTTATTGTTTTCATTCGTAAATAACATCAGAAGTAACGCAACCAAACCTAATATCGCACCAAGGGCAAAAGGTCCGTAACTTGCCACAATAACCGCTACGTGAATCATCAACCAATAGGAATTCAAAACTGGCTGTAAGATTCCAATTTCCGGATCCATCCAATTCCAGTGTGCCACCATTAAAATCATAGAAGCTACAAATGCTGTTGAAGCAATAGTTAAAGCCGATTTTCTCCCCAATGACAATCCAAAGAACATGATAGACCACCCTACATAAATCATTGACTCATAAGCATTACTCCATGGCGCATGTCCTGAAATATACCATCTTGCAATTAATCCGGCCGTATGCATCAAAAAGGCTATAATTAAAAAACCGTGCATTGTTTTCACACCATAATCAATCCACTTTTTATTCCAAAAAAGATTCACAATAACTCCAAAAAACATCACTAAACTCAATAGCATATACCATAAATAGGCTTTTTTAAATACATCGTATTTATTGTATAGAATTTCTAGGTCAATTTGCCTATCAGAAGGACGAACATCTGCACCATATTTTTTCTGGTATTTTTCCAAACCTACCACTAAACTATTAGATAATTCATAGTCCTTCGAATCTGCTGCCTTATCCAGTGAGTTCAAGTAAAAAGGCAACACATTTTTAACCGTATCCAATGCAGTATTAGTAGTTTCGTTCAATTCAAGATAACTAACCCACAGATCATTACTATCATTAGGTTTAGGAAAAATTTTCAGAATTTGTCCACTTAATGCTGAGTATAACAAATTTACTTTTTTGTCTGCTTCAATAAAATCTTTTTCAAAAGCATTTGGCACCGCAGATTTATGTGCTTTCTCCAATTGTGTTGTCAGTTTATAATTTCCTTTAGCATCAAAAAAATCAATCATTTTAGCATATTTTGCTTCTTTATCGATACCAATAATTTTACGAATACTATCATTTCCTCTTTTCAGATAAATAACAGGCACCTCATACCAAACTTGTGGAAATTGTGTGATGGATAAAAACACTTGATCAGCATTCATATCTTTATACGTATCACTCTTACTTACTTTACGAAGCAATTCCGAAGAAAACGTATTGATAGGCTTCATACGTCCGTTATCTTGAATAACCAAGCGTCCAAATTTTTCTGCGTGTTCTTTCGGAACCAAAAATTTGTGCAACAACTCATCAATTTGCTTTTCAGTAACTTTTTCATGTTTGTGACCACCATGCTGAGCAAATCCTGAGAAAGACAAGAAGAAAACAATAACTGATAAAGTTGTTTTTTTAAGGCGAACTTTTTCTAATTTTTTCTTCAAATCACCAAAACGCGAATGTTTAGTAAATAAAATAGCTAACATTCCGAAATACAATAAAAAGTAACCTATATAAGTTATCCAAGTTCCCCAAAAATCGTGGTTAACCGACAGCTTTGTTCCTTTTTCATCCGGATCAAAACCTGCTTGAAAGAAACGATATCCTTTATGATCTAAAATATTATTCATGAAAATACGCGCATCGAAAGGCTTCTCATCTAAAATAGTCACTTGACTTTCAAATGCTGAATAGCTTTTTTCAGTTCCTGGGTATTTTGAAGCGATGAATTTGTTCAGTTTGATTTTAAAAGGTAAATCATATACTTTACTCCCAAAAAATATGGTGTATTCTAAATCTCCAAGCGTAAAAGCTTGCGGTTCGCTTACTTTACCTTTTGATCCCAAAAGTGTGATTATTTTCTCTTTCCCTTGATTTGAGATTTTAAACACTAAGGCATCATCCGTTTCCTGATCCTTATAGTCTCCATTGGATTTGTATTCCTTCACTCCTTTAATTGCTGCTTCAGGGAATACAAACTGACTTCCACCAACATTATATAAAGAACGGTACATTAAATCAGATTTTACATCTTTAGCCACAGTTCCTTTAAACTGATCGGCCATTCTCATAAAATTACCATCAAAAGGCGTTTCAATTGAAGATCCTTTTTCGTCAATGGTAATATTAACAGCACCTTTAGTATATTTATTCAATGCAAAAAGTATATTATGAATACTTTGCACCTCTCCTTCTTTCAAATAATGCTCATGACGTTGTCCGCCTCCAGCTTCAACCATTTTAAGGTAATAAATTCCTTTAGGATCAGGCTTAACTGTTTCTTTGGCACTCATTATAAAATCCACCAGTTCAACTTGGAAAGGTATCTCACTAAATTGATGCTTATCAACAAAATGATTGTCTACAGCACCAGACAATAATAATGGTTTTTCAATGGTTTTACGCTTCATTTCTCCTTTATGCTGTCCATCAACATACATTGTTAAAAATGTTTTGTCTGAGAAAACCTGATTTTCAGTAGCTCCTTCACGGATAGGCATCATTCCTTCATAACTAATATAACGAGTAATGAAAGCACCCGCTAAGATTAAAATAAATGACAAGTGTAAAATCAAAGTTGCCCATTTCTCTTTTTTGTACAATTGATAACGTTTGATATTACCCAAAAAGTTCAACATAAAGAAAAACATAATCGCTTCAAACCACCAAGAATTATACACAATAATCCTCGCTGTATCTGTGTTATATGAGTCTTCAATAAAGGTTCCGGCTGCCATGGCTGCTGCAAAAACTATAAATAAGACAGCCATTAATCGTGTAGAAAATAAAAAAGAAAATATTTTTTTGTCCATTGTTTTGGAATGCTAATTTAAGTGTGACAAAAATACTTAATTACTTTCTTTTAAAACCGAAAAGACTTTGTTTTTTAAGGAGATTTTAAGAATAAAAAAAGCGAAACAACATGTTTCGCTTTTGGTTTTGAATCAAATATAGAAAATTAGCTTTTCTCGAATAATTTTTTGATATCTTCTACACTCATCATTTGTGAAATCCCAGTTGAAGATGTTACTTTATTAGTTGTCATGAACTGAACAACAGCTTTGTTTGTAGCTTTAGTATAGTGTAACCATACATAATCATTTGGCAATTCTAATTTAATGTCATACATCGGAGATGCATTGAAACCGTCCATGATAATCTTAAATAAGTTATCATAATCACCTTCTACATTTTTAAATGTAAAGTTTTTGATTGAAGTATCATCCGTATTTTCCATGTCTTTGTAGAAGAAAGTGTACTGACTACCTTCTTTTTGAACATAGACATCATTTGTTCCCACTCTCCCTAATCTTTCTAATGGAGTTGTTGGTAATACTTTGATTTGAGCGAAACTTAAACTACTAATTAAAAGTAGTGCTAACATAAATACATTTTTCATGGTTTTAACATTTAAGGAATTGGTTGTCGCAAATATAATTTTTTTGTTGAATAAAACACAAAATCATGCATTTGATTATTAACAACATATTGTTAATATTACATGATTTGATTTAAAATTTGAAATTTTCTTATTTTAGCCAAATGATTCAGGTAATAATTTTAGGCTCCGGAAATGTAGCACAACATTTAATTTCGGCATTTCAAAAAAACGCAATCGCCCAATTGAAGCAGGTTTTCGCCCGCCAACCAGAAAATCTATCACATCTGATTGATTCTGAAATAATTACAAACAACATCAATTCAATACAAGAAGCAGATGTTTATATAATTTCTGTAACCGATAATGCGATTGAAGATGTTTCCGCAAAAATTCCTTACAAAGACAAATTGGTTGTACATACTTCGGGAACGATTTCGATGCAAAATTTAGATCCAAAAAACCGAAAAGGGGTTTTTTATCCGTTACAAACCTTCTCAAAAAACAAATCAGTCAATTTTAAAGAAGTACCTATTTGTTTAGAAGCCCAAAATCAAGAAGATTATCTTCTGTTGGAAAAATTAGCCCATTCAATTTCAGATAAAGTTTTTAATATTACCTCTGAACAACGCAAAGCTCTACATGTTTCAGCTGTTTTTTCCTGTAATTTTGTAAATCATTTATACCAAATAGGTTCGGAAATCTGTAAAGAAAATAATATTCCTTTTGAAATATTGCATCCGCTGATTGAAGAAACAGCTAACAAAATAAAAACACTTTCTCCTGAAGAAGCGCAAACTGGTCCAGCTAAACGCAATGACACCACCACCATCAATGCGCATTTGCAATTTCTTCAGGACGACACACAAAAAGCAATTTATAAACTACTCACAAAATCTATTATTGATAATGGCAAAAAGCTATAAAGAAATCATGAACGACATCACTACATTCATTTTTGATGTTGATGGTGTATTAACTGACGGAACGGTTCACGTTTCACAAACTGGAGAAATGCTTCGCGAAATGAATATCCGTGACGGATTTGCAATGAAGGCGGCGATAGAAAGCGGCTATCATGTTTGCATCATTTCAGGCGGCAGCAACGAAGGTGTGCGCATTCGTTTACGTAACTTAGGAATCACTGACATCCACTTAGGTTCACCGGATAAAGTCGAAACTTTCAAAGAATACATTGACGTTTACAAGATCAAACCTGAACAAGTCCTTTATATGGGTGATGACATTCCGGATTACCATGTAATGCAATTAGTAGGATTACCAACTTGTCCTCAAGACGCATCACCGGAAATTAAAGAAATATCCAATTATATTTCACACAAAAATGGAGGAAAAGGCGCAGTTCGCGATGTAATTGAGCAAGTTATGAAAGTTCAGGAAAAATGGAATACTTATTTTAACGGTAAATTTGACTAATGAAATACTTACGACTCATCCGCTATCAAAATTTATTACTAATTGCATTAATGCAACTTGTAGTATTGTATGGTTTTTTAAAAATTCAAAACATTGGACTCTATCTTCAGGACTGGCAATATTATTTACTAATAGCAGCAACAGTTACCATTGCTGCAGGAGGCTACATAATTAACGACATCAATGATCAGGAATCAGATGCAGAAAACAAATTCAACGGTAATATTGTTGGAAAGTCCATCTCTGAAAATACAGCCTATAATTGGTATGTTGGATTTACAATTACAGGTGTGGGACTTGGATTTTACCTAGCTAATGTCATCCAGAAGCCTAGCTTTGTAACTGTTTTTATTCTCTGCGCTGCCTTGCTTTACATTTATGCAACCAGTTTTAAACAAATTCTTTTGGTAAAAAACATTGTAGTTTCTTTTTTGCTGTCTTTCAGCATTATAGTTATTGGATTATTCGAAATTTACCCGGCTACTACATTTGAAAATCAAAGCATTATGAGGATGACATTCACCATATTAATAGATTTTGCTATCATTGCTTTTATTATCAACTTTATGCGTGAATTAGTAAAGGACATGGAAGATGTTAAAGGCGATTATAATAACGGAATTCAAACCTTACCGATTGTTTTAGGCATTTCCCGAACTGCGAAATTACTTCTTGGTTTCACTATAATTCCGGTAGTATTAATTTTATACTACACCTATACTAATCTTTTTAATTTACAGTACGCTACAGTATACATATTAGGTTTTATAATTGGTCCGTTATTTTATTTTATGATTAAAATATGGACAGCCAGAAACAAAAAAGATTTCAATCATTTGAGTACGGTTTTAAAATTGGTTATTTTCTTTGGAATCATTGCTATCGGTGTTATCGGACTAAACATGAAATACTATGCTGCGTAATAAATTTAAAGACACCAAAATTGTATTAGCTTCAGGTTCTCCACGACGCCAACAGTTTTTGAAAGATTTGGATTTGGATTTCGAAATCCGTCTAAAAGAAATAGAAGAAGTTTTTCCACCACATCTTCAATCTTTCAACATCACCAACTACTTGGCTCAACTCAAAGCTGATGCTTTCACAGATTTGGCCGATGACGAATTGTTAATCACAAGCGATACCTTAGTTTGGTTGGAAAATGAAGCCTTAGGAAAACCGATTGATGAAAATGATGCAATTAAAATGCTTCAAAAATTAGCTGGAAAAACACACGAAGTAGTTACTTCTGTATGTTTCAAAACCAAAAATAAAAGTGAAACCATCTATGATATCACAAAAGTTACATTCACTGAATTAAACCTAGAATCTATAAAATACTACATCCAAAATTACCAACCTCTGGACAAAGCGGGAAGCTACGGAATCCAAGACTGGATAGGGCTTGTAGGAATTTCAAAGATTGAAGGTTCTTACACAAATGTAGTTGGATTACCAACCGAAAAAGTATATCAATATTTGTTGAAATTGTAATTTAAATTCACTTAATAAAAAGTTTTGGCATAGTAATTGGATACTAATTATCAAACGTTCGCGTTTAGCTATTATCCATAACTTAAAACTAAAATTATGAAAAAGTTACAATTTATATTCGGAGCATTCTTAATGTTATTTGCCCTGGAATCAAACGCACAAGTTTCAGTAAGTCTGAACATTGGTTCTCGTCCAAATTGGTGTGACCATTATGATGACAGAGTACAATATGTATACTTACCGGAAATAGAGTGTTATTATGATACTTATGATGCAGTTTATGTATACTATGGCCCTAACGGATGGTGTCGTTCTCGCTATTTGCCAGAATATTGCCATGGGTATGATATCAACAGAGGACACAGAGTAGTTATTGACTACAGAGGAGGAACTCCTTGGAGTCATTTCGATTACCACCGTAAACATTACTGGAGAGACAATTACCGTAATTACCGTCGTGAATATTATGGCCCAAGATACGACAACAGAAGAACTCATTATGTAGCTGTTAATCACAGAGACAGAGATCATGATAACGATAGATATCACCACAACCAAAAAAGAGGAAACGGTCATTACAAAAAACACGATAGAGGTAATGATAACAACCAAGGTCACGGAAGAGGACATGGTAGAGGAAACGGAAGACGTGACTAAACTTCATTATAACTCAAAGAAATACGAAAGAGAGAACCCATGTTCTCTCTTTTATTATTTTATACACCATTGTTTTATTTTATCTTTGCAAAAAGATTTTCAAATTGAGGTATTTTATTGAATTCGCTTACAACGGAACCCATTACCACGGATGGCAATACCAACCGAATGCCATTTCTGTACAGGAAACACTGAACAAGGTTTTTTCAACTTTATTACAGGAAGAAATTGATATTGTTGGCGCCGGAAGAACAGACAGTGGTGTACATGCCTCCCAAATGTACGGCCACTTTGATTCGGAAAAAGTCATCGATAAAGAGAAACTGATGTATAAAGCCAATTCATTTTTACCCAAAGACATCGTCGTTTATGATATCATTCCGGTTCATGAAGAGGCACATGCCCGATTTGACGCAACTTCAAGAACTTATCATTATTTTATATCAACAAAAAAAGATATTTTCGGAAATGAAACTTGCTGGCTTAATCAATTGCCTCTGGATTTGGAACTAATGAATGAAGCAGCACAATTATTACTGGAATTTACTGACTTTCAATGCTTTTCAAAATCCAACACAGATGTCTTTACTTACAATTGCAAAATTACCGAAGCTTATTGGAGAAAAGATAATAATAAACTTATCTTTACCATAACAGCAGACCGCTTCCTGCGTAACATGGTCAGGGCGATTGTAGGCACCTTGGTAAACATTGGTCTCCATAAAATCACTAAAGATGATTTTATCAGAATTATCGAAAGTAAAGACCGGAAAAAAGCAGGATTTTCAGTACCTGCACAAGGGTTGTTTTTAACGAATATTGCGCATCCGTACATCCATAAAAAGAATGAAAGCATTTGATTCGAAACT
>DATEDY010000400.1:0-10240 GCA_035281405.1 Flavobacterium sp. | reverse complement strand
CTGATGAAATTTTGATCGTGCAAAGTATTGTAAGGCACCCCTTTTTGTTTTAAATAATGCACTACTTCATCAGTACTCCAGTGCAACAACGGATGGTATTTATAAAGCTGGTTTTGCTCATCCCATTCAATTACCTCCAATCCATTACGGTTATCCGATTGTTGCGCCCGTAAACCTGTAATCCATATTTTAGCCTCTTTTAAGGCTTTTTTGAGCGGCACCACTTTCCTGATGTTACAGCATTCTTTCCGGAGTTCCACCGAATTATAAAAACCATTGATTCCATTTTTATTTACATAAGTTTCCAATTCATCTGTGTCAGGATAGTATACTCTAATAGGCTGATTGTACTGCAATAATGTTTTGTCCCAAACGGCATACGTCTCTGGAAATAATCGCCCGGTATCCAACGTAAATGCTTCCACATTATTCAATTTCTGACTGAATACCGCATGACTGATTACCTGATCTTCGATACCAAAACTGGTCGAAAACACTATTCTTCCTTCAAAGTTTTCCGAAAGGAACTGCAATCCCTCTTCCAGACTTTCCTTTTGCGCTAATTGTTCTAAAAAATTATTCATTTGTTTTGTTTGTTGTTGTAAAAAAAAGTCCTTTTGGAACTATTACCAAAAGGACTTTACAGTTGAACTATAACTAAATTAAGTCTTTTACATATGGCAATAGCGAATCTGAGCGCTTTTACAGCACTTCTTGCAACAGCAAGCACACATTTTATGATCAACACTATGCAACATTCTTAATTTTCCTTTTTTTATATTATTCTTTTAAACAAAAAAACCTCTGCTGTCGGCAGAGGTTTTAAATATGTATTGTTTGACAAATCTATGCAATACAGTCCTCTGCGGAAGTCTTCCACATAAAACAACAAGTATTACAAATAGTCTGTCTCATTTTTCTTTATTTAACTCTGCAAATGTAGATTATTTTTCTTTAATCACAAATTTAAAAGATTATTTTTCTGTATTTTATTTAAAAATAATTGATATTTAGATTTTATTACTGAATCAATCTATTATACCCGAATGATTTTTTACAAAAACAGCACTATACAATGCTTTTATCAGTCAGGAAAGGCTTCATCAAAAACTTTAACTATAGCTTCGATAGGTTCATTACCAACAGAAACCCTCAAAATATCAGGATTCATCCCTTTTTCATGCAATAGTTTAATACCTTCTTCAGACTGCGTCAAATCATAATGCGCCAAATACACATAAGGCATTACCAAAGTAAATTCTGTACCCAAACTCGGTCCTTTCGCCACTCGCAACCAATCATAATACGCAGCAATATTATTTTCCAATTCTATCGTTACCAAACCCGGAACAACACCTGAAGTATTGATACTGGAATAGTTCTCAAATGACTTTTCTTCCAAAACGCTCCATACTTTCTTTACCGATTTCTTTTGTTGGAGTAACGCAATCAACTGCTTGGTATTATCAGAAGACCGCAACACTCTTTTTTCATATGTAGTAATTTCAAAACCTAATCGTTCCTCTTCCCCTTTAAACGGCGGCACTACAAAATTTTCAAAAAAATCTACAGCAATACCGGAGGATTCAGCAATAATAATCGCACCCATCAAAACATCCCCTTTACCACAAGCAAACTTGGATAAACTTTCTACTGCTACATCACAATAATTTAGAACAGGTGCATTAAACGGAGTAATAAGAGTTGCATCCAAAACCAATTTTATCTGATACTTTTGACAAAGAGCATACAAGCCAATGATGTCCACACATTGAATTTTAGGATTGGAAACCACTTCTGTTATCACCACAGAAACTTTTACATGATTTTCTTTCAACCATACCTCCAATTGTTCCAAATCATGGACATTCACTTGCAGATAAGCATGATCACTTCGCTTTTGGATTACTTCCATAGTATCCACATACAACCAACCCAGCTGGACAATCGTGTCCTTACTTTTTCTTTTTTCGGCTGCAGCCAAAGCTTCACAAACCGCAAAAAAAGCATTCGCTCCTGAATTTGTTACAATTACATTTTCAGGTTCGGTCTTATATGCTCCTGACAACACAGAAACAATAGTAGCATGCGCATTATCAAAAGGCAAGGTCTCCTCAAAAAAAGACTGTTGTAAAACACCCAACTTTACTAAAGTAGATTCTGCCTGACGCGAACTGATAATCAATCCGGCATTTCGGATATAATCTTTAATCGATTGAATTCGGCTATCATGTTGATGCAATACCACAAAAACATTATCTTCCAACGTAATATAATCCAGTTTATCACCAATTAGGTAGGATAAAATCTCATACGCTTTCAACGAAGTAACAGGCAGCAAAACCACATCTGTAGCCACTTCAAAACGCTTCACCACATAATCCACCAACAATTGCACCTGCTGGTTTCTGAAAAACCGCGGGTATCCTGATTTCATTTTTCCCAAGACACTGACATCTCCTTCTTCATACCCAATCACATCATCAAGCGTTGGCAAACTCACTGAAACAGCATGTGGGTTTTGGAAAGGCACCGATTCACCACAAGGAATATGACATAAATAATCACTCATTAATTTACACATTTTAAAACCACCGATGCAATTGCCTGCTTCAAATCCTGAATCAAATCTTCAGTATCTTCCAAACCAACAGAAATTCTTATAGTCGCTTTCGTTAATCCTATTTTCTTTAAATCTTCTTCCGAATAAGTCGCATGACTCATTCTCGCAGGAATCTCTAATCGGGAATCTGCTGTACCGAACGACACTTTTTCACCAAACAACCTGGTGTTTTTAATCACAGCTTCGGCCAATTCTTCACTTTCCAATTGCACTGTCAATACGGAAGGCACAATTTTCATCTGCTTTTTCACCAACTCATACTGCGGATGGGAAGGCAATCCCGGAAACTTAACGTCAATCACCTCAGGAATTCCCAATAAGTACTCCGCCAAACGCAGCGCACTTTGCTCCTGTGTTTTCATTCTGTACACCAATGTTGGCAAACCTAACGATACTAAGAAAACATCAAACGGACTTTGTGCTCTTCCCTGAGCATTGGAGAAATACTGTAATTTTTCCGCCCAATCCGGAGATTTAGCGATGATAGCTCCCGCCACAACACTACCGTGACCAGATATAAATTTAGTTGCTGAAAACAAGGAGAAATCAGCACCTAAATCCAACGGGCGCTGCGATGCAAAAGTGGCCATGCTGTTATCAACCGCAAACAACGATCCGTGCTTTTTAGCCAATGCCGCAATGCTTCCCAAATCGATAATCTTCAATCCGGGATTGGTTGGCGATTCACACAACACCAATCGGATAGCATTCTTACTCAAAATAGCCTCTACTTCATTCTCTTCTGTGAAATCTGCATAAAATGTTTGAATATTATTTTTCTCAAAAAGCACATTCAACAAACGATACGTACCCCCATAACAGTCTTTTTCTACCAAAACCGAGTCGCCCGATTTCAATACCGTCTCAAACAATAAAGAAATAGCCGCAATACCGGTATTTGTACATACACCTCCGGCACCATTTTCTGCCTGTGTAAAAATTTCCTCCAACGCATTACGCGTTGGATTATCTGTTCGGGAATAATCATACACCTTATCACAACCCAACTGACGCTTTAAATCAAAAGTGGCAGTATTGTAAATAGGCAGGTGTGTAGCTCCGTAAGCGTCAATGGTATTACAGTGTTGTGTAATGTTAGCTAATAATGTTTCCAGTTGCATGGTGTATGTTGTTTAATGTTTAGTAAAAAAAAACCTCTGCAAAAGCAGAGGTGACTATTTATTTCAATTGAATTTATACAATAGTATCCTCTGCGGAGTTCCTCCACATCATCATCAATACCATCATTGTTTTAAATTCTTTTTTCATTGCTTTATTTCAACAAGGCAAAATTAGAAATATTTTCTTTTAAAAAAACATATGTAGATTATTTTTCTGTTTTTTGTTATTTTAAAACAAAAAATTAGATTTTTATCCTAAATAAGTCTACGGAAACAAAATTAAAATCCTAAGAAACCGCAATTCACAGGGTTAAATTTCAGCGACTTATAAAAAATTACGTTAATATTAATTTGCAATTCAAAATCCTTTCATACATTTGCACTCGAAAATCGAGAGGAAAAATTTGAACTGATTGCAACCTCATTAAAAAAATGCTAAAGCAGTAACTACTACTCTTTAGGCAATCCCTGCAATTATTTCCTCACTTAATAAATTTAAAATTAAATTTTATGGCTTATTTATTTACGTCAGAATCAGTGAGCGAAGGGCATCCAGACAAAGTAGCTGATCAAATTAGCGACGCATTGATCGATAACTTCTTAGCATTTGACCCTGAGTCAAAAGTAGCTTGTGAAACATTAGTTACTACAGGACAAGTGATTCTTGCCGGCGAGGTAAAATCAAAAACTTATTTAGATGTACAAAGCATCGCTCGTGAAGTAATCAAAAAAATTGGCTACACAAAGAGCGAATATATGTTTGAAGCAAATTCATGCGGTGTATTATCTGCTATTCACGAACAATCAGACGATATCAACCGTGGGGTTGACCGCGTTACTGCTGTAACCGATTTCGAAACCAAAGCAAACGCTCAAGGAGCCGGAGATCAAGGAATCATGTTTGGTTACGCCTCAAACGAAACACAGGATTTAATGCCTTTAGCATTAGATTTAGCACACAAATTATTACAAGAGTTGGCTGATTTACGCAGAGAAAATACAGCAATCACTTATTTACGTCCTGATGCTAAGTCACAGGTAACTTTAGAATATGACGACAACAACAAACCAGTAAGAATTGATGCTATCGTAATTTCGACACAACACGATGATTTCGCCGAAGAAACCATCATGTTAGCAAAAATCAAAAAAGACATTATCGAGATCTTAATCCCTAGAATCATTGCTAAATACCCGCAATACGCACATTTATTCAATGATAAAATCGAATACCACATCAACCCTACAGGTAAATTCGTAATTGGAGGACCTCACGGAGATACTGGTTTAACAGGAAGAAAAATCATCGTAGATACATACGGCGGTAAAGGCGCTCACGGCGGTGGTGCTTTCTCTGGAAAAGACCCTTCAAAAGTAGACCGATCTGCTGCTTACGCAACACGTCACATTGCCAAAAATTTGGTTGCTGCAGGCGTAGCTGACGAAGTTTTAGTACAGGTTTCGTATGCAATTGGAGTAGCTAAACCTTGTAACGTTTATGTAAACACTTACGGAACAGCGAAAAACGGCTTGACAGATGTTCAGATTTCTGAAAAAGTTAACGAATTATTCGATTTAAGACCGTATGCTATTGAACAACGTTTGAAATTAAGAACACCAATCTATAGCGAAACTGCTGCTTACGGACACATGGGACGTAAAAATGAAGTAGTAACTAAGAGTTTTGTTTCTCCTTCAGGAGAGAGAAAAGAAGTACAAGTAGAATTATTCACTTGGGAAAAATTAGACTTCGTAGACAAAATCAAAGCAGCTTTCGGAATCTAATTCTGAAATACACATAACTTTAAAAATCCCGTCTCATCATTAACAACGAGACGGGATTTTTTATTTTACGTAAATTAAATTGTAAATTAGCTGATATGAAAAAGACGCTGCTTTTACTTTGTACTTTATACTCTGTATTTTGTTTTTCACAATATACCAATCCTGTTGCCTCAAAAATGGGAACACAGTTCATTCAGGCCGACAAATACATTGGTGAAGATGCCTACGGATCGCAGTATTTCATAAAAGACAATGCGCTGTTCAAGAAAAACAAGGAAATCTTTTTACAATACAAAAACATATCCTTGGGAAAAATCACGCGTGTAGATCTACAAAATCCATTACGCATTGCTATTTTCTACCAAGATTTCAACACCATTGTTGCACTCGACAATCAATTAAATGAAGTGCAAAAAACAAACATCTCAGAATACCTTCCCACCACAACAGTTTCTGCTGTCGGAGTAGCTTCACAAAACAATTACTGGTTATTCGACATGGCTGCACAACAACTTCATCTGTTCAATTACATTAAAAACACATCGCAGGTCATAGGCAACAACCTCACCAAAAACATTAAAGATTACGGCTGTGATTTCAACTATTTTTTCTGGATAGACGAAGACAATAAATTCTACAAATCCGACATATTTGGAAAGAAAGAATACCTAGGAACAATACCTCAATGCGACCAAACATTCATTTTTGATGACACCCTGATTCTCTATAAATTGCAGGAAAAATTGTACTTTTTCGATATAAAACAAAGCAAATCAATTCCTGTGAAAGAAGTTGAAAATTCCTTTAAAAGTTTCTACTATAAAAACCAAAATTTAGCTATTTTTACCTCCGAAGGAATCACAAATTATAAAATCAATTTACCATAATGCATATAGCAGTTGCAGGAAACATCGGAGCAGGAAAAACTACGTTAACACGACTTTTAGCCAAACATTTTAAATGGGAACCACATTTCGAGGATGTAGTTGACAACCCGTATCTTGACGACTTCTATCATTCCATGGAACGCTGGAGTTTCAACCTTCAGATCTATTTCCTGAACAGTCGCTTCCGTCAGATTTTGCAAATCCGTCAAAGTGGTAAAAAAATTATTCAGGACAGAACCATCTACGAAGATTCACACATCTTCGCTCCCAACCTTCACGCTATGGGATTAATGACCAACAGAGATTTTGAAAACTACAAATCATTGTTTGAACTGATGGAAACTATGGTAGAATCACCTGACTTGCTAATTTACCTGAGAAGCTCCATACCGAACTTGGTAAAACAAATTCACATGCGTGGCCGCGATTATGAAAACACCATCTCAATTGACTATTTAAGTCGATTAAACGAACGTTATGAAGCCTGGGTACAGAGTTATACCAAAGGAAAACTTTTAATCATTGACGTGGACAATATTGACTTCGTAAACAACCCGGAAGATTTAGGAATGATTATCAATAGAATTGACGCTGAAATCAACGGGTTATTCTAACACAACACCTGCCTCCCTAAAGGCAATTACATGAAACAAACCTATAAATTAACACTGCACTTAGTAGTATTGTGCATAGCGGTACTTTTGCCTGTTATCATCTATGATTACCTATCAGAAAAGGGGAAACATGATTATTCATTTATAGGTGGATTGATCTATTTCACTTATGCCACCTACTGGATTTCAAAAATCAAACATACAATCACCAAAATTACATTATGGAGTATACTACAGTTTATTTTTACACTCTATTGTGGTGCATTCTTTGTTATAATTAAGCATTTTAAGTATGCAATTCCAGCCTTACTCATAATAAACCTACTATTTTTTGCACTACTATTATTCAAAAATCCAAAATCAAAAGACGCAGTAAAATGGAAGGCTTATCTATTAAGCCTTATCACCACTTGTCTTTTATCAATTCTAGGGTACTCCTTTTGGGTTTTCACTTTGGCAATATCCGCCCTGTCTCAAACACGCTATTAATTCAATAAACAAACAAAGCCCCGGTTTCCCGAGGCTTTTTTTATGTATCGTAGTAAAACAAAAAATGATTACTGCTTTTTCAACGAATCAATCTTTGCTTTTACTTCTGCTTCTGTTCCGGATACTTTCGTAACTTCTTCTTTACCATTCACCACAGTAGTTATAGTTGCCGTTGCAGTTCCGTCATCATTCTTTTCCATGATCACTTTTTTCGAAACTTCTTTTTTCATTACACCGTCAGCACAACAAGCCATTTTGCATCCTTCCACTGCTTTGAATTTTCCGTCTGCATCAAAATGAGCCATACAAGCTTCTTTTTCTTCTGCACTACAACCCATTTCATCACACATTTTAGCGCACTCGTCTTTGGTCATCATGGCTAATTTAGAAGCATCACATTTCATTGTTTTTGCCTCGCATTTTTCAGTAGCTGCACAACAAGCTGCTTTAGCCGCAGAACCGTGCGCTCCATTACCTAAAATCGGTGCAATTACCAACCCAATCAAACACGTCAATTTGATCAAAATATTCATAGATGGTCCAGAAGTATCTTTAAACGGATCACCAACCGTATCTCCAGTCACTGCCGCCTTATGCGCATCAGATCCTTTATATGTCATTTCTCCATTAATCATTACTCCGGCTTCAAAAGACTTCTTCGCATTATCCCAAGCACCACCTGCATTATTTTGGAATACCGCCCAAAGCACACCTGAAACGGTAACTCCTGCCATATAACCTCCAAGCATTTCTGCAATCAGCTGATGATTATCGCTATACACTAACAAGCCTAGCAAAACAATAGCAATCGGAAATCCAATCGTTAAAATTCCAGGTAACATCATTTCACGCAAAGCCGCTTTAGTGGAAATTTCCACACATTTACCATACTCAGGCTTGCCCGTTCCTTCCATAATTCCAGGAATCTCTTTAAACTGACGACGCACCTCATACACCATGTCCATAGCTGCTTTACCAACCGAATTCATAGCCAAAGCCGAGAAAACAACAGGAATCATACCCCCCACAAACAACATCGCCAATACCGGCGCTTTGAAGATGTTAATTCCATCAATTCCAGTAAAGGTAACATAAGCAGCAAACAACGCCAACGACGTCAATGCCGCCGAAGCAATCGCAAATCCTTTTCCTGTAGCTGCAGTCGTATTTCCAACAGAATCCAAAATATCAGTACGGGTACGCACTTCTTTTGGCAACTCACTCATTTCGGCAATACCTCCAGCGTTATCAGAAATAGGCCCGAAAGCATCAATCGCTAATTGCATTGCTGTAGTAGCCATCATTGCCGAAGCCGCTAAAGCTACCCCATAGAATCCTGCCAAAGCATACGATATCCAAATCGCAGCTGCAAATAACAAAACAGTTGGAAAAGTAGAAATCATACCCGTCGCTAAACCTGCAATTACGTTGGTTCCCGCTCCTGTACTTGATTTCTGAACAATAGCCATAACCGGTTTTGTTCCCAATCCTGTATAATATTCAGTTACGGAAGAAATAACACCGCCAACAATCAATCCAACTATAGTAGCATAAAACACACGCATCGAAGAAATTTGCTGTGAACCTTCACCGAAAAACTCCATAGTCATTACTTCCGGAAGCATATATTGCACCAAAAAGAAACAAGACACCGCTGTTAAACCAATAGAAACCCAGTTCCCAATATTCAACGCTCCTTGCACTTGTTTTTCTTTTGCATCATTACTACTGATTTTTACGAGCATAGTTCCGATGATAGAAAATAAAATACCGAAACCTGCAATCGCCATCGGTAATAAAATAGGTCCGATACCGTTGAACGCATCGTCAATTTTACCACCCATATCGGTAATAACGTAATTACCCAATACCATAGCCGCAAGAACTGTCGCCACATACGAACCAAATAAATCAGCACCCATACCAGCCACATCTCCCACATTATCCCCTACGTTATCCGCAATAGTTGCCGGATTACGAGGATCATCTTCCGGGATTCCCGCTTCCACCTTACCAACCAAGTCAGCACCCACATCGGCTGCCTTAGTATAAATTCCACCTCCTACACGGGCAAATAAAGCAATAGATTCTGCTCCCAATGAGAAACCTGCTAATGTTTCCAAAACAATAGTCATGTCTTCAGAAGAAGTCCATACACCACCCATAAAGAAATGAAAGAAGAAGATAAAAAAGGAAGTCAATCCCAAAACAGCTAAACCGGCTACACCCAATCCCATTACCGTTCCTCCTCCGAAAGACACTTTCAAAGCTTGTGGTAAACTGGTACGTGCCGCCTGAGTAGTTCTTACATTCGTCTTGGTAGCAATCTTCATTCCCATATTTCCCGCCAGGGCAGAAAAAATGGCACCAAAAATAAATGCCACTACTATTAATAAATGTGTTTTCACACCCGGTACAAAAGTTATTCCTGCTAAAACCAAACTCGCCCCAATAACGAAGAAGGTCAATAATCTGTATTCTGCTTTAAGAAATGCTAGGGCTCCTTCATAAATATGATCTGAAATCTCTTTCATCTTACCGTCGCCGGCATCCTGTTTGAGCACCCAAGCCCTTTTGGCGGCCATAAAAGCTAGCCCAATTAATGCCATAATTATAGGCACGTAAATCATCATTGAATTCATAAAATTGTTTTTGGTTAGTTATTTATATTCGTAAATATATGGAAATCAATACAAATAAAAAAGGCAACATTCCATAAAA
>DATEDY010000399.1:0-11463 GCA_035281405.1 Flavobacterium sp. | reverse complement strand
ATTATTTACTTCGTCAGTTCGTTAACGCTCGTGTGACAATCCAAATTTTGAAGGTGCAAAGATAGTTTTATTTAGTAAATAGTTGCTAGTCATAAGTCCTAAGTTTTTAGTCCTTAGCTAGTAGGAGTTCCAATTCTTTTTGATAGACTTCGTTATCATTCATTCCCAAATGCCCTTGATCATCTAAAAAGAAAACTTTATCATTCGGTTTGAGTAGCTTTTGGAGTTTTTTAGCATTTTCCACAACAATGACATGATCTTCATTGCCATGAAAGATAAAGACATCAGAAGCAGTCTTCTTAATATAGGTATTCGTTGGAAAGTCAAATTTTTTAAGAAAATCAGGAAAGAATGGCACACGTTCCTTGGCAAGTTCATTAAAATTATAATAGGGAGCCAGAAGAATCAGTTGGTTGGGATTATACTTTGAAGCCAAGTAAGCGGCAGGACCAGTGCCAATGGAATACCCTAAAACAATTTTATTTTTTTGAGAATATCTTTTTGAAATATTTTGGTAAGCCACATCCACATCCTTTAAAACTTGCTGGCTATCTTCTATTTCGCCTTCGCTCTTTCCGAAGCCACGATAATCCAACATAAAAATATCGTAACCTAAATTGGTATAAATGTTGGCAATTTTTCCCCATGAATCCAATGCACCGGCGTTTCCATGTAGAAAGAAAACCAAGCCTTTGGCATTTACGGTTTTGAATAGAAGTCCGTGGAGTTTTGTATTGTCAAAAGATTGGATTTGAATCTCTTCAAAATCGTTATCAAAATCAAATTCATAGTTTTTATCTAACTTCGAATGGATGAAAACCATTTCTTCCTGATTGAAATAAATATAGGAAACATACAAAAGGTAAATTCCTCCAAACAAAACCGTTAGGGACAATACTATAAACCGGACTGCTTTCATTATTTATTTTTAGAGTACTAAAAGTAATCAAAATGTGCTTCACAGCAAAAGATATTGGCTCCACAAGCAGCAATACTGTTTCCACAACAGAGAACTTAGGCTCCACAAGCGGCACTAATGACTCAACAACAATTACTATTGATTCCACAAGAGTTACTAATGACTCAACAACATTTACTATTGACTCCACAAGAGTTACTAATGACTCAACAACATTTACTATTGACTCCACAAGAGTTGCTATTGGCTCAACAACAATTACTAATCAAAAAAGCTACCTTACAGTAGCTTTTAAATATAAATTATTTGATCTCTTTTAAAATTAGCAAATCCTCAGATTTAAAGTGGTTGCAATTTGGTTTGCGGCATCCTTATCTTCTATATCAACATATACATCAACTGCCTGACCTATGGAGCCAAAACCTGCTGATATAGCTGATTGAATGTTATTTTTAGTCCAACTGTTAATTCCGGCTTCTTGAAGTTTAACCTGTAAAGCCTGAGCGAGAATTTCGCTACCTGAATAAATTTTAACTGAGTTCATTTTATTCTTCGTCTTCATAATCCTCTACTCCGAAAAGAAAAGGATCCAACATGATTTTTTCGGCTAATACTTCCACTCTCTCCGTTAGTTCATTAGAGAAAAACAAGCGTTGCGTTTTTTCAACACTCATTGACAAACGTTGGATGGTAGGTTCATGACGCAGTTTGAAAATTTCATTGGCATCATCTATCACAAAAATCTTCACGGTATTCATGTTAAAACCTGCAGAAGAAAACATGGCATTGATTTTATTGGGAGTTCCGATGAGAACGTCCATTCCGACAGAAATGCTATTTTTCTCTTCGTCAATATCCGTTTTATCGTTAACACCAATTACTCTTAAATCAGTGTATTTACCGAATTTCTCGAACATTTCCACCATTTCCAGAACTTCTTCTTTATCTTTAACGATGATCAAAGCTCGGGTAGATTCACCTACAGCTTTTTCCAGTTTTTGAATAACCGTGTAGGCAATGGCTGTTGATTTACCTTCGCCTTCCGGCATTATTACAACAGCATCGGCACCACTTTTCAAAGTACTCCAACAATCGGCCTGTACATCTCTTGGTTCGGTGATTCCACACTCAATTAAAGCCTGTTGTAAATTAGGGTTTATTTTTTTTAACTGCATATTTTCATTTATTTTGAAGCAAAAAGCTTCACATCATTTTCGGAAATTTCACTTCCTCCAAGTATAATCAAACGTTCTACAACGTTTCTCAATTCGCGGATATTACCTGTCCAATCGTATTCCTGCAATAATCTTACAGCGGATTTAGAAAAAGTTTTTTTAGCACTTCCCTGTTCATCTGCAATTTTAGCTGCAAAGTGTTCAATTAAAGCCGGAATATCCTCTCTTCTGTCATTTAAGGCTGGAACTTTGACTAAAATCACTGCCAAACGGTGATACAAATCCTCGCGGAAACGTCCTTCTTCAATTTCTTTCTTCAGGTCTTTATTAGTAGCCGCAACAACACGTACATTCACCTTTATATCCTTATCGGCACCTACACGTTGAATTAGATTTTCTTGTAATGCTCTTAATACTTTAGCTTGTGCAGGCAGACTCATATCTCCAATTTCATCTAAGAAAATAGTTCCACCATCTGCAGCTTCAAATTTACCTGCACGGTCTTTCACTGCGGAGGTAAAAGCACCTTTCATATGTCCGAACAATTCACTTTCAATTAATTCTGACGGGATGGCAGCACAGTTTACTTCAATGATTGGTGCATTACAGCGTTCACTTCTTTCATGAATTTGATGTGCCACCAATTCTTTACCAGTACCATTCGGTCCGGTGATTAGCACACGAGCTTCTGTGGGAGCTACTTTTTCAATCATGTCTTTGATATGATTAATAGCATCACTTTCGCCAATCATTTCATAATTCTTCGATACCTTCTTTTTCAGAATTTTATTTTCGACCACTAATTTTTTGCGGTCTAGAGCATTGCGTACCGTATTCAAAAGACGATTTAAATCAGGTGGTTTTGAAATATAATCGAAAGCACCTAAACGCATTGTGTTGACAGCTGTTTCCAGATCGCCATGACCGGAAATCATCACCATTGGGATTTCAGGTTTGATTTTCTTTACAGCTTCCAATACCTCAACACCATCCATTTTTGGCATTTTGATATCACACAGAATCAAATCATAGTCTTCATTCTTCGCTTTTTCAAGTCCTTGTACCCCATCTTCGGCTTCATCGACTTTATACCCTTCGCTTTCTTCCGAAAGAATTTTGACTAACACTCTACGGATAGCAGCTTCATCTTCTATAATTAGTATTTTACTCATCTTGATAATTTGCGGATAGGTTTACTGAGAACTCGAAATTACAAAATCAAATTCAGAAATAAACGAATACCCAATTAGTATTTAAGCCATTTATACAACTCTTTCCAGGTTGGCTTCTTACCATACATCAAAATTCCGACGCGGTATATTTTAGATGCGAACCACACTACTGCAAGGAACGTACCAAAAAGCAATGTTATCGATAAAATTAATTGCCAAAGCGGAACACCGAACGGGATACGCATTAACATTACAATAGGTGAAGTCAATGGAATCATAGAGAAAACGGTTGCTACCGTTCCGTGCGGATCATTGATTACAGTAAAGAAACCAACATATACACCCAGCATCAACGGCATGATAATAGGTAATAAAAATTGTTGCGAATCGGTTTCCGAATCCACAGCAGCACCAATAGCAGCGTATAATGAACTATATAAGAAATACCCTCCGATAAAATAAATGATAAAACAGATTATCAATGTCCCGATGGGTAAATTCCAAATTTCATGGAAATACATTTGAATGGATCCCATTTCTTTTTGTGCCGCATCCATCATTTCCGGAGAAACTGCAGAAGCTGCACCAGGTTGGACGCCGAACATCGTTGAAATTCCGAACAATAAAGCGCCTCCTAGTATTGCCCAAATAACAAACTGCAAAATTCCTGCAAGTGATGTACCAATAATCTTACCCAACATTAATTTAAAAGGCTTCACCGATGATACGATGATTTCAATGATACGATTGGTTTTTTCTTCAATAACACTTCGCATCACCATATTTCCGTAGATGATGATAAACATCATAATTAAATAACCGAAGGCACCACCAATTCCGACTTTAATTTCGTTTAATCCTTTGATACTGTCTTCTCCTGAAAATTTAGTCAAATGAATATTGGAATCCACTTTAGCGGAATCAATTTTGATAGAATCAAAACCTAGTTCCTTCAAATTATAATGTGTTAACCGATTATCGATGACTTTTTCCATTCTCATGATGGTTTCCATACTTGGAGTATCATCAGAAATATATTCTACTTTATTGGCCAAATCTTTAGAATTAACCACTTTGGGCACATAAATAAGCCCTTCATAGTTTTTACTGGCAGTATCTTTAGCTAATTTTATTGGCATTCCTGACAAATCAACATACTGTGTTTCTTTATCATTTTTGAATTCGTTTTTTAAAATTCCGGTTTCGTCATGAATGGCCACTTTAGTGACTTCATCTTTATTCATATTGGCCAGGTAAGCAATAAAAAAAGACAACGCAGCCATTAACAACGGACTTAAAAAAGTCATAACGATAAATGATTTATTGCGAACCTTAGCAACAAATTCTCTTTTTATGATTAATGATAAAACTCCCATTATTTTTGACTTACGGTTTGAATAAATATATCGTTTACACTTGGTATGTTCTCTGTAAAATGCGTCACTTGACCATTTTTAAGCAATACTTCCAGCAATTCATTTTGAGTGCGATTACCCAAATCGATTTCCAGTTTCAAATCTTCGTTCAATGATTTGAAATTAGTTTGACCAACAGTGAATTTCTGTGTTAAATCATACATTAGTCCTTCCACATTTCCTGAAACAATTCCTACCTGAAATTTATGTGTACGGTATTGTTTTTTTACATCGCTTAATTTTCCTTCAATTAGTTTATTGGATTTATGGATTAAAGCAATATAGTCGCACATTTCTTCCACACTTTCCATTCGGTGGGTAGAAAAAATAATCGACGTTCCTTTTTTATTCAATTCGATGATTTCGTCTTTGATCAAATTAGCATTCACTGGGTCAAAACCAGAAAAAGGTTCGTCCAGAATTAATAATTTAGGCTGATGTAAAACGGTTACAATAAATTGAATCTTCTGAGCCATTCCTTTCGAAAGTTCCTGAATTTTCTTGTTCCACCATCCTTCGATTCCGAATTTCTCGAACCAATATTTCAATTGCTTTTTAGCTTCGTCGTAAGACATTCCTTTTAACTGTGCTAAATAAAGTGCCTGCTCACCTACTTTCATGGATTTGTATAAACCACGTTCTTCCGGCATATACCCTATGTATTGTACATGGTTGGGTGCTAATTTTTCGCCATCCAGGAAAACCTCTCCGGCATCAGGCATGGTAATTTGATTGATAATGCGTATTAAAGATGTTTTCCCGGCTCCGTTAGGGCCTAACAATCCGTAAATACTACCTTGTGGTACTTGTAGTGAAACAGAATTCAAAGCGGTATAATCGCCATATTGCTTCACCACGTTTTTTACTTCAAGAATATTATTCATGTAAAAATTTGATTTTATTCGTCGGTTAGCATTTAAAGTCCAGCACTTGTAAATGTACAGAATTAGATGCAGGAGTAGCCTTTTTGTTACAAAAAATCCCAACTTTTTATAGTTGGGATTCTCATTCTATATTCTAATTTATATTTTTTCTTAAGAAAACATATCTTTCACTTTCTCAAAAAATGATTTCTCAGATTTTTCAGGTTTTGGAGCAAAGTTAGCATCCTCTAAATTACTTTCGAAAAATTTCTTCTGTTCTTTAGATAGATTTTTAGGAGTCCAAACATTAATATGAACTAACAAATCACCGTTTCCGTAGCTATTTAGACTTGGAATACCTTTACCTTTCAAACGAAGAATTTTACCGGATTGAATACCTTCTTCCAATTTGATTCTTACTTTTCCGTTAATTGCATCGATATCTTTAGAAACACCTAGAACAGCTTCAGGATAACTGATGTATAAATCATAGTGAAGATTTTCACCTTCACGTTTTAAAAATTCATGTTCAACTTCTTCAATGGCCACAATTAAATCTCCCGGGATTCCGTTTCCTGGTGCATCATTTCCTTTTCCGGAAACCTTTAATTGCATACCATCAACAACACCCGCAGGAATTTTAATTGAAACGGTTTCATCCTCCAGAATCATACCATGAGCATCCGCATTATTAGGCTTAGAATCGATTGTTTGCCCCGTACCGCCACACACATTACATGGTGACGCCGTTTGCATTCTTCCTAGAATCGTATTGGTTACACGAACAACTTGCCCTGTACCATTACAAGTACCGCAAGTTTTATAGGAAACACCCGGAGCTTGGATTTTACGTTTTACTTTTACTTTTTTCTCGACACCGTTAGCAATTTCTTCTAAAGTCAGTTTCACTTTAATACGTAAATTACTTCCTTTAGCACGACGCTGACCTCCGCCACCGCCAAAACCACCAAATCCGCCACCAAAAGCACTTCCAAAAATGTCTCCAAATTGGCTGAAGATATCATCCATATTCATGTGATGACCTCCTCCGAATCCTCCTGCACCATCAAAAGCTGCATGTCCATATTGGTCATAACGAGCTCGTTTATTGGCATCACTTAAAACTTCATAGGCTTCAGCAGCTTCTTTAAATTTCTCTTCCGCTGCTTTATCACCCGGATTTTTATCGGGATGGAATTCGATTGCTTTTTTTCGGTAGCCTTTTTTAATTTCTGCTTCCGAAGCACCTTTGCTAACTCCTAATATTTCGTAATAATCTTTCTTGCTCATAATTTCTTAAATTCCAAAATCCAATTTCAAAATTCCAAATCCTTCATTACCTATTTGGAATATAGTATTTGGGATTTGTTATTTTTAGTTTCCTATAACTACTTTAGGGAAACGAATAATTTTATCTCCCAATTTATATCCTTTTTCAACTACGTCTACCACTTTGCCTTTTAATTCGTCACCAGCAGGTATTTGAGTAATTGCTTCTGCAAAATCAGCATCAAAAACATCTCCAGTACTAATTTCCACTTGTTCCAAACCTTTAGAAATTAAAGTCGATTTTAATTTTTCCTGGATTAATTCTACTCCTTTTACCAAAGCTTCGTCTTCTGATTTTGAAATTTGAGCCCAAGCTCTGTCAAAATCATCCAAAACTGGTAGCATAGCTTGTAAAATCTCCTGTCCTGCCGTTTTAAACAACTCTATACGCTCTTTAGACGTGCGTTTCTTATAGTTTTCAAATTCAGCAAATAAACGCAAAAATTTATCCTTTTCAGCGGCTAACTCTTCTTGTAATTTTTCTTCTGCAGACATTTCCGGATTTGTAATTCCTTGATTTTCTGAAACATTATCATTTTCCAATGCCTCTTTCTCGATGTTTTCAGTTCCTTCTTGGCTCATATCTATTGATTATTTTATACAATTATTTAGTTTATTTTGATTGCAAAAGTACTGCCAAAGCATACAAAATGCCAAATTGTCACTACTATTTTTATCAAATTCTTGTTAAGACGAATTAACTTAATTAACTTAGTGACTCTAAACCACTTGGTTTTTTCTATAAACTTCTAAAAAACACAACTATGAAAAAAATTGTTTTAAGCCTAATTTTGAGCATGCTGTTAACGTTTGTTTCTTGTAAAAAAGACAAAATCGAAGACAACACAACCATTGAAAACGCTGCCGGTACTGAAGATGGCACAAAATATTCGGTAGATTTAAGTCAATCCACTGTAAACTGGTCAGGATCGAAACCAACTGGAAAGCATACGGGTGTCATAAAATTTAAAGAAGGATTTGTCAACATTAAAGACTGTACTATTGTAGCTGGTAGATTTTTCATAGACATGAATACCATTACAGTAACCGATTTAAAACCGGGTGACGGGAAAGAAGATTTGGAGAATCACTTGAAAGGAACTGCAGAAAAAGATAAAAAAGATCATTTTTTTAATGTAGATAAATATCCGACTTCAGATCTTAAAATTGTCAAAATTGAAGAAAAAGAAGGTAAAACCATTATTTATGGTAACCTTAGCATAAAAGGAGTAACCAAAGCTGTTAATTTTCCGGCACAAGTAAATATTACCGACAATGAAGTGACAATCAACAGTGACACTTTAGCTTTAAATCGAACTTATTTTAATATAAACTATGCTTCAAAATCATTATTTGCTGATTTAAAAGACAAGTTTATTGACGATGAAATAAGGATACAAGTTAACGTTAAAGCAACCAAATAAAAGAAGCGCCTTAGGGCGCTTTATTTTTGCAACAGATTTTTCAAGGCGACATCAAGGTGTTCAAATTGAAAGTCATAACCTTCATCTTGAATTTTCTGACTACTGACTTTTTGGCTTTCAAAAAGCAAAGTATGCATTTCGCCTAAAATCATACTTAAAAGAAATTTAGGAACATTCGGTAGAAAAATAGGCACATCCAAAGTTTGCGCTATAGATTTAATCAGCTCATTATTGGTAACCGGATTAGGAGCCACAGCATTATAAACACCTGTCAAGTTATTTTCTAAGGCAAATAAAAAGATTTCTGCGAGATCCTTGATATGAATCCAAGACTGCCATTGTTTTCCGGAACCAAATGCCGCTCCGAAGCCCATTCGTACCGGCTTGGACATTTTCGGCAAAGCACCTCCGTCTTCTGACAACACTAAGCCAACTCGCAGCTTGCAGACTTTAATATCTAATCGCTCAATTTGAGTAGCAGCTTCTTCCCATTTAACAACAACGTTTGCCAAAAATGAGTTATTAAATTGCATGAAGTCTTCTGAGTAAGTAGTCACAAAACTACTTGGATAAACACCAATAGCAGATGCAGTAATAAAATTACGTACTTGATTAGGATTGTTTTTTAAGGCATTATACAGTAAATTAATAGCGTTAGTACGACTTTCTACAATATCCTCTTTATACTGTGCAGTCCATCGTTCAGCTATATTTGATCCAGCTAAATTAATTACTGATTCAACATCAATAAAACAACTTTCGTCAATAATACCTTCGGTGGGATTCCAATAAAAGCCTTGATAATTAGGTTGATGCTGAATTTTAGCCTGAGAAGTAGTAAGATAATTTACTTTCATGCCATTTTTCAATAGCAGCTCAGTAATTTCTTTTCCCAATAGCCCAGTTGCTCCTGTAATTAAAACTCGCATGTATGAATTTTATTTCAAAATTACGACAGGAAATTCTTAAGTAAATATTAATTGTAAGGAATTTAACTTTTCTTACAAAAGACTATCGTTTCACACGTATTGTCCACTCAAATTCAAATACCGAAACCTGATCTCCTTTTTCATCAACACCGATAGACTTCATCCAGAAAGTCTGCCCTTCCCCAGTAACTATCGTTTTTTCAATAGCTTCACTGATTAAATGGCCATCATTGCAAGTAAAAGTGATTCGACCAGTCGCTTTCTTTGTAAAAGTCGCTTTATTATTAGCTACTAACATTGAAATGTTTTTACCGCTTTTCTTGATTTGAAGCATAACCAATGCACCAGTAGAGAGTTCTGCAGCCATTGCTTGTACGGCAAAATACATAGAATTAAACGGATTTTGGTTAAACCAACGGTGTTTTACAGACACAACACATTGGTTTTCATTAATTGCTCTTGTTCTCACTCCGCACCAAAATGCAGAAGGCAATTTAAAAAAAAGAAAAGTATTCAATTTTGACGGTGTAAATTCCATAGCGCTTTATTTTTCGCTAATTTACAAAAAAATAGTATGCATGCCTAATATTTTAAATTGTTAATATTTTGTTAAATTCCACTACTTTGTTTTGCATAATACCTTTTTTTAGATTTATCTTTGCATAAGAAATTAATAGTTTAAAGAAAGTATTATTAAGTATTAGTCATCAATCAAATCAAAATTAGAAACATCATGGAAACATTAACAGTAAGAAACAACGAGAAAAATTTTGCATCACTAATTCATTTAAGTGCATTGACAAAGTATTTTATTCCTTTTGGAAATTTTATTTTTCCAATTGTATTATGGAGCACTAAAAAAGGAACTTCAGAATACATCGATCACAACGGAAAACAGGCTATCAATTTTCAATTAAGCATGTTAACGTATTCGTTAATCCTTTTAATAATTGCAGTGCCATCTTTAATCTACGGATTCTTAAATAGTACCGATTTAAATCAAATCGATAACGGAGAATTCATTATTAGAAATCTGGCAGAAGGCAATCTTTCCAATGTGATTATTGCTGCCATCATAGCCGGATCAATCTACGGTTTAATGAAAGTAGCTGAATTTTTCATCATCATTTACGAAGCAATAAAAGCGAATAACGGTGAACACATTCAGTATCCTTTCACCATTAATTTTTTAAAATAAAAATCAATCATCAATCATCAATCAATCATCAATCATCAATCAATCATCAATCAATCATCAATCAATCAATCAATCAATCAATCAATCAATCAACCAATCATCAATCAAAAAATGAACAGTTTAACAACAAAAAAGAAATCCTATGAACATTGAGAACACAAAAGCTCAGATGCGTAAAGGAGTTTTAGAATTCTGCATCTTATCTGTTTTAAAAGAAAAAGACGCCTATACTTCTGAAATACTTGACACACTGAAAAACGCAAAATTGTTAGTCGTTGAAGGAACAGTATACCCACTACTAACAAGATTAAAAAACGACGGGTTATTAACGTACCGTTGGGAAGAATCAACATCGGGACCACCAAGAAAATATTATGGTTTAACCGAAGAAGGACAAAATTTTTTAAAAGAATTAAGCATAACCTGGCATGAACTTGCAGGTGCAGTAAACACAATAACTATACAAAACTAACGAGCCATGAATAAGACAGTAAATATGAATTTAGGTGGTTTTTTCTTTCACATTGACGAAGACGCCTATCAAAAACTAAATCGCTATTTTGACGCTATCAAAAGATCATTATCTGATGAAGCACGCGAAGAAATCATGAGCGATATTGAAAGTAGAATTTCAGAATTATTTTCAGAAAAACTGGAAAACAGCAAACAAGTATTAAGCTTAAGCGATGTCGACGATGTTATTGCTATCATGGGACAACCTGAAGATTATAAAATCGAAGGCGAAAGCACAGGAAGTCAAGCTGGTTATGCATATTCAGGAACTGGTCGTACTAAAAAATTATACCGCGATAAAGATACAGGTATTGTAGCTGGTGTTTGTTCAGGTTTAGGTCATTATTTTGGAGTTGACCCAGTTTGGATCAGAATTATCTTAGTGTTATTAATTTTTGCAGGTTTCGGTACTGGAATCTTGGCTTATATCATCCTTTGGGCAGTAACTCCTGAAGCGGTAACAACAAGTGAAAAATTAGAAATGACTGGTGAACCGATTACTATTTCAAATATCGAGAAAAAAGTA
>DATEDY010000398.1:0-2391 GCA_035281405.1 Flavobacterium sp. | reverse complement strand
TAATTTGCAGGCACTTCAATTTCGGTTTTGGCATACTTTACCTTTTTTATTGTGCTGTTTTGTGCAAAAAGAGGGCTAAAAGCAAATAGGAGAAAAGATAATGAAAATAGGAATTTTGTCATGGTATTGTTTTGGGTCGGTTTGGAATAATTGTCTCATTTTATAAAATTACAGATAGGTTTTAGTAAACCTTCTCTACATCAGTTTTAAGATTATCGCAAATTCTAGTACTGATGCTTACAAATATAAGCAAAGCTCACCTTTGTTATGAACATAATCACTCTTCTTGTGCAATTCGATAACGTATGGCTTCTTCAAGTACGGCCATGTTGATGTCTTTCAGGGATTTGAACTTGATGCAATAACCACTCACATTGGCTTTCCCAATTGTCTTTCCGTAGGTGTCGGATAAGTACTTTTTATCTTTAAGGCCAATGATATAGATGGAAATTCCGGTTGTGTTTGCACTCAAACCAATCTGATAAAATGGTTTGATTGATCCGTCAGCATAGTGTATGTTTTGGAATCCGTAACCTATATTCGGATTGGATACGGTTTTATTGTCACTGTTTTTACCGTCAAGGAACCATAATTTACCCTCTGGCATTATTGTTAGAATGAGTCGGTGCAATTCTTGCATGTCATTGCGTTTTGCTTCAGATTGGCTGGCAATATACGCTTGGATTTGTTCTTCTACGTTCATGTAAAATGAGGAATGGTAATTTGTAGTCTTTTATTTGTTGTCTTCAAACCATTGAACAATCGCAGGCATGTTTCGTTCAAACCCACCGGGAATAAAGAAATTCAAAACGCCTGTTTTTTCGTTGGTTTGGTTTTTGAAATCGTGGATGGTTTTAGCAGGAATTCTGAGGAAAGTGCCTTTATTGGCATCGATCCATTTGTCGCCAACAAGAAACGAAGTGGTTCCTTCCAAAACATAAAACACTTCATCATTGTCATCGTGGGAATGAGCTCCGGGACCGTCAGAATTCGGCTCAAGCCACCATTCGGAAATACTGTATTTTTCATTCGTCTCCTGCTCATCGGCTTTAAATATTGCGGTCATAGTTCCGCAATGATAAACCCGTCCTTGTCCTTCCGGTAAGATTAGGGATTTTGTATGATCATCCATGAGTGCTTTGCTTTATCGTCTTTATTTACTAATCCACTCAGTAGCGGATTTTTGATTGTTGTATAAAGATAAGCAAAATTCAATTCGGTAATTTGACTAAGGTTACGTTGCTCTTAGTCACATTTTTTTATCTGTAAATTAAAAGCTTGTCTAAGGATAAAATGACAATTATGGTTATGATTACTTTGATGGTACTTGGAGTTAGTTTGTACTTTTCTTTAAAACGTGTAGTAAGTAGAAGGCAACCAATGGCAAAAAAGAATAGCGCTAATAATGCAGAAAAGATAATTTCTATCCTATCCCAATATGGTTTCTTCAATACTAATCGTACTATCAGGATTATTGTTGTAATGCTGGAAGTAAACCAAATAATAATGCTTGCTACCCATCCCCATCTTTTTTGTAATAGTAAACCAATCGAAGAGAAAATTGAAATTACTGAGAACAAAATATTAAAATGGTAGGTTCTGAATAGTAAAGCATTGGTAACTTTTTGACCTCCATAATAGGGAGGGTTTTCCCAAAAACGAATTGTTGTAATCAGACTGTCAACGGTAAAAAAAAGAATAAAAAGGAATAGTAAAAACTGGATAATGGCTATTGTTCTTTCTAAAGTTGTTAGTTTCATTTCGTAGTTTTTTGTTTCCGATGCTCACAAATGTACTTAAAAGATGGAAGAGGAAACTTGAAAATAGGACGGTGAATTATTCATAATTCGGAGTGAAGACAATCTCCTCTCTATGGTTGGTTTGTTTCGAAATTCGTATTTCTTTTAAACAGGTACCTTTTTCATCTGTGGCCTCACAGGATACCGAAACCTCATCAACAAGTTGGTCGTTCTTGTCTTTGGTCACAATTTTAGAAAGCCTTTTGTTGGTATAGTAAAAATGCTGTGTATAAAAGGTGGTGAAATTATCGACTATTTTAGCAATTGTTCCATCAGCGTTATAATGATAAATGGCTTCATTTTGTTTGTATTGCTTTCTGGTATAGCAGCTGATACGTTCGCGTTGTTTGGGTTTCCAGCGTGTTTTGCAGTAGTAGGGTTCCTTATCAGGATAGGTTTCCACTATAAACCATAATCTCTTTTCGGTTTCTTGTAGCAAATTACCTGCGGCATCAACGGTTTTGGAGTATTTGATGCGGCCATTTTTGGTAAAGATCATTTGTTTTTTGTACAAAAGTCTTTTCTGATTATTGGCTTTAATATATATTTCTTCGGTTCCCGATTTTATTCCTTCAGGCAGCATTCGTTGCTT
>DATEDY010000397.1:0-2903 GCA_035281405.1 Flavobacterium sp. | reverse complement strand
AATCCTTCAGTTTAACTTTAAACAACAACGCCACCACCAGAGGGATTGCGATTGACAATATTGTAATCCAAACGTTATATTTTTTTTCTGTAGAATTTTCCATTATTCAGCTAATAATTTTGAGATGTCTTGTTTGATTTGCTTGATTCCTTCTTCTTTTAATCCGTCATAATATACAATTGGATTACCGAATTCGTCTTGACGGCAACGGATATTTCCTTCTTTATCAATTAGAGCAAAAAGTCCTGAATGTTCAAATCCGCCAGCTACTTTCTTGTTTTGACCAACATACATATTGAATCCTTTTTGGGCAATTTCAAATATTTTCGCTTGATCACCTGTCAAAAAATTCCAATTCATCCCTTTTGCACCGATGGCTTCCGCATGCGCTTTCAAAGTTTCCGGAGTATCTGTTGTTGGATTGATCGTGATCGAAGCAATACCGAAATTTGCATTAGAAGCGAAACTTTCCTGAACAAATTTCATGTTTTTATTCATAATTGGACAAATCGTTGGACATGTAGAAAAGAAAAATTCCAGCACATACACTTTCCCTTTGTAGGAATCATTATTGATCGTTTGTCCATTTTGGTTAGTCAAACTGAATTTTGGAGCCTTACCAACGGTATACAAATCACTCTTAATTGATCCGTCAGCTTCAACTCTATTCAGTCTATCTCCTTTAACAACATCATTGTTTTTGATTCGAGATACAATTTTCGGAATGAAAATAATTCCAAAAACTAAAATCACGAATGACAACCCAATGTAAGATTTATTTTTCATGTTTATTTTTTTTCGTGTAAACGGAAATCCTTTTTCGTTTTATTACGCTTCAGAGCCAGTCGGTATTCACGCAACAAGATTTTCACATCATCAGTCATTTCATTATGCAAATCAGCTGCTGAAGTTGTGTTATATCCTTCTCTAAATTCTTCTTTACCTGCTTTATTCTTTCCTTTTCGACCTCTATGGTTTTTATCCTTATCCAAAATAATCACTTGAGAAGTACTCAAATCAGCATCCAGCTTTTGTTGCAAACGAAATGAATCATAATAGGTTTGAATTTCTGTCGGTTTTGCGAAAACAAAACGATATCCTGACATATTTTCTGTAAATCCTGCTAATTTTTCTATTAACTCTTTTACTTGAGCTTCACTTCCTTCCTGAGCAATTAACACCACTTGAAAATCCTTAAAACCAACGTACTTATCATAAATCTTCTGATTCAGATTAAACACATTTCCTTGATTTTTCTTAATATTATCACCTAAAAAACCTAAAACAGTAATTTTATTTTTCAATCCTACCGGCTTTCCATCCAGACTTTTCCATTGTGGAAGCTCTAGATTGTTTTTAGTAATTGTAGGCAAAAACAGTTGATTGTGCGTTGCCGAAGCAAATATCATGTATATGACAATGGGCAACGCTAAAAGGACAAGTAAGATTATTTTTTTCTGCATCAGAAAAGATTGTATTAGAGAGTACAAAAATAAAAAAATCCCGACGAATCGGGATTTAATTTGAATTAATATGATGTTAAAAATTCCACTTAATTGTTGAATTTTTAAATATTTCATAGATATAATCAGCCTCAACCAATAGAATGAAAACCAAATAGATAATTAAAAACACCAATGGCCCTACAATTGACCAACGAAGTGTTGCAACTTCTCCTTCAAGGTGCATGAAAGCCCACATAATTCCGTAAGCTTTTGCAACTGTTAAAATGATGAAAATCCAGTTCAACAAATTCATCCCTAAGAAGTTTGTAAAATGCAAGCTGTGCGGTTTATAAATACCTAATGCAACTTCTACTATTGTGATTACAGATAAAATTCCAAAAACTTTCCAGATTCTACCTACGTTTGATTCGTGTGCGTGTCCCATAATAACTTAAACTTTTTAATTACACTAAATAGAAGAATGTAAATACGAATACCCACACTAAATCGACAAAGTGCCAGTACAATCCAACCTTTTCAACCATTTCATAACTTCCTCTTCTCTCATATGTCCCTAATAACACATTTAAGAAAATGATGATATTAATTACTACTCCTGAAAATACGTGAAATCCATGGAAACCAGTAATGAAGAAGAAGAAATCAGCAAATAATCTATTTCCGTATTCATTACGTTGAAGATTAGCTCCTTCCACCACGTATTTAGAATTTTCAACTAATTTCAAAGACTCTTCACGAGACAATACAACTTTACTTTTGTTTTTGATATCGATTTGCTCTGAACGAACTAAAATTTCTTCGTTAGCTTTAAAGCCTTCTACAACTTGATTTACAGAAACTGACGGCAAAGTAGCTTCATCTGTAAACCACAACCCTTTACTTCTTGTATCTTGTACTCTTTCCTCAGGTGTTGTTGAAGCAAATTCAGATAAACTTACTCTTGCATATCCTGAAGGTTGTGTTTTATCAACTTTCACAAACTGTAGCAAAGAACCTCCGTGAGTTTCAACTGCACCATGTTCTCCTTTAATGAAGTTTTTCCACTCCCAAGCCTGAGAGCCAACGAAAATTAAACCTCCAATAATAGTTAAGAACATATATAGCGTTACTTTTTTCTTATCCATTTGATGCCCTGCATCTACAGCCAAAACCATAGTCACAGAAGAGAAAATAAGAATAAAAGTCATTAACGCTACATAATACATAGGTGCTGCGACACCATGCATAAATGGAAAGTGCGTGAAAACTTCATCGGCCAATGGCCAAGTTTCAATAAATTTAAATCTTGAAAAACCGTAAGCAGCAAGGAATCCCGAAAAAGTTAAAGCATCCGATACGATGAAAAACCACATCATCATTTTACCGTAGCTTACTCCCATTGGTTCGTTTCCGCCGCCCCAAACTTTACCTTCAGTACTTGTAGTAACTGTCGTTGCC
>DATEDY010000396.1:0-2126 GCA_035281405.1 Flavobacterium sp. | reverse complement strand
TTTTATGGTTTTTCCGTATAAAGTGTTAAAGATGAGTTATTTGTAAAAAAAACTTAGCCATTCACAGGGTGTTTGGCTAAGTTTTAAAAAAAGTTGTATAGTAAGTTTAGTATAAACTTGGATATCTTCCCGGATTGTTTTCGTGCATCATAGCATATACTTTTTCGAAAATATCTTCTACCGAAGGTTTAGAAAAATAATCTCCGTCAGTTCCATAAGCTGGACGATGTGCTTTCGCTGCCAATGTTTCCGGCTGACTGTCTAAATGCTTATAACCTTTTTGCTCGTCGACAATTTGTTGTAAGATGAATGCAGATGCACCACCAGGTACGTCTTCATCAATAACTAACAAACGATTGGTTTTCGCTAAAGATTTAACAATGTCATGGTTAATGTCAAACGGTAATAACGATTGGATATCGATAATTTCTGCATCAATTCCTACCTCTAATAGTTCTTTTGCTGCTTGTTCCACCAAACGTAACGTCGAACCGTAAGATACCAAAGTAATATCTGCTCCTTCTTTAACGGTTTCTACCACACCAATCGGAGTCTTGAATTCTCCTAAATTAGTCGGCATCTTCTCTTTCAGGCGGTAACCGTTCAAACATTCAATCACTAATGCCGGTTCATCGGTTTCTAATAAAGTATTATAAAAACCAGCAGCCTTAGTCATATTTCTAGGTACCAAAACATGGATACCACGAATGGCATTGATAATCATTCCCATCGGAGAACCTGAATGCCAGATACCTTCCAAACGATGTCCGCGTGTACGGATAATCAATGGCGCCTTTTGACGGCCTGAGGTTCTGTATTGTAATGTAGCCAAGTCATCACTCATGATTTGAATGGCATACAATAAATAATCTAAATATTGAATTTCGGCAATGGGACGTAAACCACGCATCGCCATTCCTATTCCTTGTCCTAAAATGGTAGCCTCACGAATTCCGGCATCTGCCACTCGTAATTCACCATATTTTTCCTGCATGCCTTCTAAGCCTTGGTTAACATCACCAATGTTTCCTGAATCTTCTCCAAAAATTAATGTTTCGGGATATTTAGCAAAAATAGCATCAAAGTTATCTCTTAAAACCAAACGTGCGTCTACTTCTTCTGCTGATTCATCGTAAGTTGGCAACGTTTCACCAACTGTAAAGACATTACTTTCAGATTGTGAAAATAAATGCGAACTGAATTTGGGTTGAATTTTTTCGGTATACGAAGTAATCCAAGAAGCTAAAGGTGCTTTTCCATTTTCTTTAACAACCATCCGCAATACTTTTCGAGCTAAAGTGATTAAATCTTTACGGATAGGTTCTTTTAGCGCAGCTAAATCTGCAGCATATTTTTCAATGAATACTTTATTGTCAGATGTTGCCGCTACTGTGCTTAATAGAGCAACTAATTCGTCTCTCTCTTCTTTAATCGGAGTTGTGAAATTAGTCCAAGCCGTTTTTTTGCCTTCTAAGACGTCTTTTTTAGCTTGTGTATCAATTTCATCTAATTCTTCTGCAGTGGCTAAATTGTTTTCCAATAACCATTTGCGCATTTGTCCCAAACAGTCAAATTCTGTTTCCCATGCTAATCGCTCTGCATTTTTGTAACGCTCATGTGATCCCGAAGTGGAATGTCCTTGTGGCTGTGTTAACTCGTTAACATGGATCAATACCGGGACATGCTCTTCTCTTGCTATTGCCGATGCTTTTTGATACGTTTCAACCAATGCAGGATAATCCCAACCTTTAACCGTCATGATTTCATAACCGTTGTTATCTTCGTCACGTTGGAATCCTTTTAGAATTTCTGAAATGTTTTCTTTTGTGGTTTGGTAACGGGCATGTACCGAAATTCCATACTCATCATCCCAAACACTCATGACCATTGGAACTTGTAAAACTCCGGCAGCATTAATGGTTTCAAAGAATAATCCTTCAGATGTTGAAGCATTTCCAATGGTTCCCCAAGCTACTTCATTCCCTTTTTCAGAAAAATGGGTCTGATGAATACCTTCAACGTTTCTGTATATCTTTGATGCTTGTGCTAATCCTAATAAACGAGGCATTTGCCCTGCAGTAGGAGAGATGTCTGCACTCGAATTCTTTTGTTGGGTAAGATTTTTC
>DATEDY010000395.1:0-7911 GCA_035281405.1 Flavobacterium sp. | reverse complement strand
AATTAACAATCAATCCTGTATTTTCATATCTAAGACCTGCTCTATAAGTTACTCTATTCAAATAACTCGAAAAAGAATTGTATTTCGGAATATAATATCCTCCCATAGCAATTTTAGAAGCGCTTTCAAAAGAAGCATTTGGATAAGCTACGCCATAATTACCTTTACTTGAAAAAGTCGACTCCACACCTACATACCATTTTTTATCCAATCCAATACCTGCCCCAAAAGCAAGTTTAGACGGCAAACGTATTTCAGAATTGGGTACTTCTACATCACGAGAATCCCAAACAATTTCTGCACCCGAAGGTGTATAGGTAATTTTAGCTATATTTCTAGTGTTATCTGTCTTAAGAATAGAAGTCGGACTAAATGTCAACCCTGAAGTCAAATCATATTTTTTGATTTTTGCTTTAAAGCTTAATCCGGTTTTAAGAGTCAATCCATTCAATTCTGAAACATTCATCTCTCGAGTACCAAACTGCAAATCAGATGAAATAAAAACAGCATTTTTCTCAATACGACCAAAATTGTAAGACATATCAGCGCCAATGCTTAATTGCTTCGTAATTTGATAACCTGCTCCTGCAAAAAAACGATTGACATTACCCACTCCTGTAAATTTAGTTCCTTCTGTATCGGTAACATTTACAATTTTATATCCTACCGCAGAATACGGCATCAATCCAAAACTAACCCCTAGTTTTTTACTAACCGGGAATGACATGGCCAAATAATCAAAACTGGTACGCTTGGCTTTTTCTTCTTCTTCAGCTGTTTTTAATTTTGACGGAGTATATGTTCCACCCACAGTGAATGTCGTTAATCTTAAAGACGAAAACGAAGCAGGGTTTAGTAAATTTATGTGAATACTATCATTAACAATCCCCAAACCTCCCATAGATCTGTTTTCAGTTGTTCCTTTGAATTTAATCTCACCAATTCCGTAAGACGAGTAAGGCGAAGCAGTTCCTTCTTGAGCAAAAGTATGTAATGAAAAAAGGAATAAACTCCCTAAAATTATTTTCTTAATCATTGTTGATTTGATATTGGTATAAATAAGACAAACTTTCCAGTAGAAAATTTGAATTGGCAAATATGGTATTTTTTAATCGTTTAGCCAAAAAATTAGCATCTCCACCCGTTAAAATTATGATAAAGTTTTCATTTTTAGATTTCAAAGCATCAATATACCCGTCGATTTCAAAAGTCAACCCATTAACCACACCCGAGTGCATGGATTCCTTAGTTGAATTCCCAACAATATTTTCAGGTTCATTCAATTCCAGCAAAGGTAATTTTGCCGTGTAGTTATGCATTGCTTCATATCGCAAACGAATACCCGGAGAGATTGCACCACCATGATATACATTTTGTGCATCAATAAAATCATATGTCACACATGTCCCAGCATCAATAACTAACCTATTTTGATTCGGATATTGCAAAACGGCTCCCGAGGCCAAAACGGCCCTATCGATCCCAAGTGTATTTGGTGTTGCATAATTATTCACAAAAGGAAATACCTTGTCTCTATCAATAATGTAAATTTTCACCTTACCAAAGAAGACATTTAACGCTTCATTTTCCAGTTTTCCGACCGAAGAAATCACCAAAACAGAAATTTTTTCAAATTTTTTTAAAATTTTTTCAATTGAAATTTGAAAGTCAGAAAGCAGAAAAACAAACTTTTCAATTAATGTATCCTGCTCAAAAACAGCACTTTTAATTTGGGTATTCCCAACATCTATGGTTAAAATCATAACAATTATTATTGACGGCGCTAAGGTACAAATAGATTTTTTTAAAAAATTGTTTTGGATAAATGAAAAATGGTTCTATATTTGCACCCGCAATCAACAAGCAATACACGCTTAACGAAAGCAGACATAATGGTGCCTTAGCTCAGTTGGTAGAGCAATGGACTGAAAATCCATGTGTCCCTGGTTCGATTCCTGGAGGCACCACAACAAAACCCACTCAATGAGTGGGTTTTTTTTTACAAAAAAACGAATCTTTATGGATTCGCTTTTTTTACTGTATCATTAGACTCATTATATTCCGTTTCTTCCAAATCATCCGACTTTTTACCAATCTTAACAATAGGGTTTTCTTGGGTTCCTGTTATTTTCAACGGAATACCTATGATTCCCAAAGGAGGCAGCCCTAATCGCATTTTAAGATTCAATTTACCATCTAATGATGCCTGACCTGCAATTTTTGGTCGGAAACCAGCCACTTTAAATTTAAACTGCTCCACAGTCATGACATTATTCTTAACTACAGTCTTAATATCAATTTCTGAAAGATCCGGATTTTTCAAACCATCATGCTCTGTAGTTTTACTAACTGCATTAAACAATTTAAAACCTTTCATTTTAACTTTTTTTACTGATAAAACCCCACCACCTTTCAAAGAAGGATATATAGGTTTCATATTTTTATCCAAATACCCACCAACATTATAATCCAATGAAACAACACCTTCAGCAGTTTTAGCAGCAGGAGCCATATCCCGAAACATCTTTACTTCGCTATATGCTTTTTTAACATCAAACTCTTTCGCAACGATTTTATAATCAAAAAAAGCTCTCTGAGCACCTATATTCTTATAGGATGCATTCATTTTAGTAGAACAGCCAATTAAATTGAACCCCATATTTTTTAATTGAATTTCTCCTTTGTCCATTTTTAAGTAACTGGTAAGATTATTGATTGTTAATCCATCAAAATTCACTTTACGCAGGTTAGTCAACAAGCTAAAATTAAAATTAGGAGGCACAACAACCACACCGGGAGAAGATGACGAACTACCATTTGTTGATTCTGATTCTTGACTTCCTGAAGAAGCCGACATGAATTCATCCACATTGATAAAATTAGACTCCACTTTGAACTCACCTTTCAATATGGCCTTATCAGACATTACAAAATTGATTACATTCTGCATTTGTCCGTTCATTTTAAAATCAGATTGACCATAAGACGCCAAAAAGTTTTTGAAAGACATATTGTTTTGATTGAAAGCAAATAATCCTTCCTTGATCACAAAAGGTTTCGGAAGATAAGTCGATGTGGTACTGATATTTTGTAAAAACAATGTTCCACTATTGCGCAATCGGTTATAATTCCCTTTTGTAGCGTCACTTTGCCTTCCTTTCAGTGACAAATCAGCCCTTACAAAACCTTCAATATCCAAATCCTTTTGCGAGAAAACCTTGTAAACTCTTCCCAAATCAATTTCGCCTTTGGCTTTGACATCATAAACAATGTCATCAAAATTCTGCAACGAAGCATTCACATACATTTTCTTCCCTTCAAAATCAAAAGAAGCAGGAGTGATTTTTACATTCAAATCCTTATATTGACCTGAAGTATTACTGATATTTGCAGTCAAGTCTATATTAGAAATCGGATTAGGATACCATTGTGTTTTTAAACTTGCCTTTTGCAAAATTACATTTCCATTAGTCACTGGAAACAATCGTTTCTCTTTATCATAAACACCATTCACAGTAACATCTGCAATAAGTTTACCTGAAAAATCCATATTTTGAATTCCTAAAGCTTCATGTAGTTTTTTTAGATCCAAGTTGGATTTTATTTTCGCTTTGATATTTGGCGAAGTCAAGCCAACCGTCTCAATTACACCATTAAAATAATCTTTACCCATACTGAAAGACAGCGGTGTAATTTTAACCAACAACTGATTAACATCAAGAGAAGGCAGCTTCGTATCCAATTGCAACATCAAATTTGACGCTGGGTTTTGCGACTGATTGTAATTCACCAAACCATTCCTGATGTTCATTGCAAAAGCCAAATCCGGTTTTTTATTTTCTTCTACATTATAAATTCCTTTTAGAGTCAATAACAAATCCGTTTTTCCTCCAATTTCAGTTTTCTCAAGCCATTTCACGTATTGCGGAGGCAATGCAGTAAAAAAGTCATGCAAATTACTATCGTCAGATTTTACATTAAAATCCAATTCGTAACCACTTTTCAAGAAATTCAGTTTCCCAATAAAATCGATAGGCAACTGATTAATCACCAAATTATTCTGCTGAAACACAAAAGCCAAGGAACTGGTGTTGATCTGCGTAATCAATTCAGCATTCACCTTCTTATCCTTTAAATACTCTTCATTACCAAAGGAAAAATCAAAAGAATCGATTTCGGCTTCGGTTTCTAAATCAAAAATCGCCTTGTCAAAATCACCTTTCCCTAGATAGTTAAAACCGACAGCATCGATAAGAACATTGGCTGATTTATCATTGTATACCAAATGTGTATTTTCAATTTGAATTCGGTCCAAACGAAGTGCTGTTTCTCCCGGTTTTTCTTTTTTGGAAGGTTTTTCAGAAACATAAACATTGTAGTTTGCCTGACCTTTTTCATTAACCAGAACATTCATTTCTGCATCAGAAACATAAATTTCATCAATCTTTACAGCACTCTCAAAAAGAAGACTCTTCAGATTTACTCCAAAAGAAACATCTTGTGCCTTTACCAGATTTTGATTTTGAAAAGGCGCTGAACCTTTCAGGGAAAAATCAGTCAATGTAAGTGTAAGTGATGGAAAGTGACTAAAAAAAGACAAGTTCGCTTCTTTAAAATCAAGTTCCCCGTTCAGTTTTTTATTGGCAAACGACTTTACTTCTTCTGCAATTTTTCCAGGAAAAAGTATTGGCAGGAGAAACATTAAAAGCAGCACAGAACCAATTACTACACCGCTAATTTTCAGCCAATTAATGGCTGTTTTTTTTACATCCCATTTCATATTACAAAAGTACGACCCTCATTTTTATTTTATAATGAATTTACCTACTTTATTTGTAAATAGCTATTTTTCAGCATAAAAAAACGGGAAATTAATTTCCCGTTGTAATCCAATCATTGATTTTCTTTTCCAAAAGTGCCAAAGGCATAACCCCGGACTCTAATACTTTTTGATGAAACACTTTGATATCAAATTTAGCACTCATCTCGGTAGATGCTTTCCTGCGAAGCTCCATGATTTTCAACTGCCCAATTTTATAAGACAAAGCCTGTCCGGGAATTGCCATGTATCGTTCTACTTCTGAAACGATACTAGCTTCGCTTTCCGCTTCATTTTTCAATGAATATTGAATAGCCTGTTCACGAGTCCATCCTTTCGAATGCAATCCTGTATCAACCACCAAACGGATTGCACGATGCATTTCATTTCCTAACATTCCAAAATACTGATATGGATCTTCATACAAGCCCAATTCAGTTCCCAAACTTTCTGTATACAATGCCCAACCTTCTCCGTAAGCACCAAACCAGTTAAACCTTCTGAAGTCAGGCAATTCTTCATTTTCCTGCTGCAATGAAATTTGAAAATGATGACCAGGAATCGCTTCATGTAAGAACAAATCCTCATCACCATAATAATTATATTTGGTCACATCAGGAATCGGCACATAAAAAACACCTGGACGAGTCCCATCAGCACTACCTTGAATATATTCGGCGCTCGCAGTTTTTTCTCTGAACGCTTCCACCCTTCTAACCTCGAAAGCTGTTTTTGGTTGTAAAGCGAATAATTTATCTACATTGGGTTTTATTTTTTGATGAATCGCATTGAAGTTTGCGATTACTTCCTCCGGTTTTTTGAAAGGCATTAACTCCTTTTTATTTCTTACATGATCGAAAAACTCTACAATGGTTCCTTTGAATCCCACTTTGTTTTTCACCTTTTCCATTTCCGCTTTTAATCGCGCCACTTCTTTTAGCCCCAATTCATGGATTTCGGGAATTGTCATTATTGTTGTGGTCCATTGTTTCGCGTAAGCCGCATACAATTGATCACCACCCGTTAAGCTTCCTATACCACTCGTAGTTCTTGAAGCGGGTAAATATTCATTCTTCAAGAAATTGGTCATTTTTTGATATTGCGGCAGCAACTTTTCCGAAATCATTTTACTGTATTCGGCTGTCAACTGACTTTTGGTAGCTTCCGAGAAATCTTTTGGCATTGTTTTTATAGTTGAATAAAACAAGTTATCCTCAACTTTTGCCGTAATCTGTTCCGAAAATTGGGGAATCAATTTCTCAGTTAATGCTTTTGGCAAAACCATTTTTTTTGCCATTCCCTTTTTCATATATACTACAGCAGAATCAATCCAAACACTGTAAGCATCCATCCTTTTTAGGAAATTACGATAATCTTTTTCCGTTTGGAAAGGTTGCGCAGCCGTACCACTGGCAAACTGCGTCATAGTCAAATGCGTTCCCGAAAATTGATGTACCGGCATTAGATTCGCTTCCGTTTTTAACAAATCCTGACCAACTTCCGTTTCCCACTTGATGATTTCATAACTGATTTTTTCTTCATCAGACAAATTATCCAAATCATAATCCGATAATTCTTTTTGGTATTTATTGAAGAATTCCGCTTGTTTTTTACGATACGAATCCGTCATTTCAAAAACAAATTGATCATTGAATTCATTTTGACCATTTAGGGTCGCATTCAAGGGATCTAGTTCATTTTTTTCCTTAAAATAGTTTTTTGTAAGCGTTTTAAATTCCTGACTGGATTTTTTGGAACAACTTGTTAATTGAAGTAAACCTAACATCGCTATTCCGAAAAAAGTTATTTTTTTCATGGTTCTTTTTTTGGCTGCATAAAACTAGTAGAAACCATTCTAAATAAAAAATTCCCGTTAAATATTTAACAGGAATTTTAAAAGATTGTTTTTACAGTTTAACAATTTTTCAGATTGATAACCTCTTGTTCGGTGAGAACTCGCCAATATCCTCTTCCGATATTTTTCTTGGTCAAGCCTGCAAAAATTACGCGATCTACCTTTAATACATTATAGTCCAAATGCTCAAAAATATTACGAACCACTTTTACATTACTGGTTTTCATTTTAATGCCAATTTCTGATTTCGGTGCATTTTCAACATACGATATCTCTTCCACATAAATTTTATGATTGTCAATTGTAATACCTGCAGCAATTTTCTCCAGATCTTCATATTTCAAATTTCGGTCTATAGAAACCTGATATACTTTTGAAGAACGCTGGTTCGGTTCTGTGAATTTACGGATCATATCGGTATCATTCGTAAACAACAACAAACCAGTGGTCGTTTTATCCATACGTCCTACAGGCTGTAATTTAGCCTTTGAAGCACCGCGAACTAAATCCAACACATTGTTTGCACTTGCATCTTCATCTTTAGAAGTGGTGAAACCTTTCGGCTTATTCAATAAAACATATTCTTTTTTCTCGGGGATAACAATACTTCCGTCAAAGTTTACCACATCGCCTGGTTTTACCTGATACCCCATTTCAGTGATTACTTCTCCATTCACTTTAACGTTTCCGGATTGGATGTAAATATCTGCATCACGGCGGGAACACACTCCTGAATTAGCAATGTATTTATTCAAACGAATATCATCAGACTTCTCTTTTTTGACTGCTTTTGGTTTTTTATCAAAGAAAGGTTTTGATTTTGGAGTATCAGATTTAGTGACTCCTTTTTTAAACCCTGCTTTGGCAGCTGAGTTTGGTCTCTTTCCTCCTGCATTTGATTTACCAGTTGTATTGCGTTTACTATTCCCTCTTCCGTTATTCATTTTTCAAAATCTTTTTGCAAAGATAGGCAGGAATTACGAATTAGAAATTACGATTTCACATTTTATTACTAAATCCTTAAAAGAGCTCTTCCGTGAATTAAAACAGTAGGATTAATCAAGACAATACAAAACACTCCTGAAACGATTAATATTTTTAGCGTATTATGAAGATGTACGTAGTCAGAATGCAAATTGGATTGCCAAAGTTTAAGCAAGAAACCTATCAATACAATGAAAGTAAGATAGAAATAGATATCCATGTAACCCACATCAAACTTTTCAATCAAAATATA
>DATEDY010000394.1:0-4529 GCA_035281405.1 Flavobacterium sp. | reverse complement strand
GTATAACTTCCATCCGGATTTTGCGTTCGTTCAGGATAAATAAAATACGCATCTTGGATCAGTGTGACTAAATCAACATCCTGCTGATGACTTCCGGAGTCAAATAAAACCTTATCGGTATATAAAAAATCAGCCGGATCGGCATCTTCAATACCAGCCGTAGCTTCGATAAAAACATACAGACTGTCTTTTGCTAAAATCTCTACATTTTCGAAATACTTTCCTTTACCGTCTCTTCCTGTCATTCCGTCCACCATCATGCGGTATTTGGAATTGTCTCCATTAGCAAACGCAATAGTTGGAATATGGATATCATCATTACTTCTATTGTACACTTTTAAGGTATAAGTGCTCGTACTGATGTTGGTAAAAACCGTATCCAAATAAACCGTATCCTTAGAAAAGGCTAATCTGCCGTTACTGGGAACCGTTTCAAAATCTTGTCTGCAAGAGGTTAAGGATAAGAGAAAAACCACAAAAAATAGAAAAGTATAACGCATCTTTTAAATTAAATTTGGATAAAAATAGTCAATATAAATTAACGGATGAAATTGTTTTTTATTCTGCCCAATAAATTTTAATCGTAAATTTCGTAAATTTGATACTATAAATGTAAAATATGTCTTTGAATAAGGAAGAAGTTCTTAAAAAATGCAATGATTGGTGTAAAAACACGCTGATGCAAACACTTGATATTGAATTTGTTGATGCCGGTGATGATTTTTTAGTCGCAACCATGCCTGTAAATTCAAGAGTGCATCAACCCATGGGATTATTGCATGGGGGAGCAACAGTTGCGTTGGCTGAAAGTGTGGGAAGTGCTGCCTCGATCATGTTTATCAATTACGAAAAACAAGAAGTGAGAGGAATAGAAATCTCAGCCAATCATTTAAAAAGCAAAAGAGAAGGAATAGTAACGGCTACTGCTAAAATCCTGCACAAAGGAAGATCAATCCATTTGTGGGAGATTCGAATAGTAGATGAAAACGATAGTCTTATCTCACTTTGTAAATTGACTAATATGATTTTGCCAAAAAGATAACCGATGAAAAGTTTATTCGAAAAAGTGCACCTGCATCAAAAGCTCAATTTACCTTTTGTGGTTTACAGAAAACCCAATTCGAAGACTTTAATTGGCGTTTTTCAAAATAATGACCACCTTTATTTTTCGGAAAACTTTGTCGAAAAAGGATTCGTTTTTGCACCTTTCGACGGAACTCCTATTGTATTTCCTTTAGATAACTCTGAAGTAAAATACAACAGTATTTATTTCGAAAAAGAATTCGAATCCCATATTGCTAATGATACTGAAGACCTATACCAAAAGGAACAGTTTGTTGCATTGGTGAAAAAAGGAATTTTTGCCATCAAAAGGGGGGAATTCAACAAAGTGGTGCTTTCCAGAAAAGAATCGGTCCAACTAGATAGCTTCGAAATGGAAGCAATTTACGAACGCATGCTGCAACTTTATCCTTCTGCATTCTGTTATTGCTGGTTTCATCCGAAAATCGGACTGTGGATGGGGGCAACACCGGAAAAACTGATTCAGGCCGAAGGTGACGTCTTCAATACAATGTCGTTAGCAGGAACGCAAACCTATCAGGGAACGGAAATAGTTTTTTGGAAGGATAAGGAAAAAGAGGAGCAGGAGTTTGTGACCGAGTTCATCCTTGAAAACCTGAAATCGCATGCCTTTAATGTCAATGCATCCAATCCATATACAACCAGAGCCGGAAATTTACTGCATCTGCGTACCGATGTGGAAGGAATAATCAATGACGATTCGAATCTGAAAAAGGTTATCGATATTTTACATCCAACACCAGCCGTATGTGGTTTGCCTAAATTTATAGCCAAAGACTTTATCTTAAAGAACGAAGGCTACGACCGAGAGTTTTACACTGGATTCCTTGGGGAACTGAACCATAACTTCGCAAACGATGACAACGCAACAGATATTTTTGTCAACCTGCGTTGCATGAAAATAAAAGACAAAACGGCTCAACTATTTATTGGTTGCGGAATTACCAAAGACAGTAATCCTGAAGCTGAATGGGAGGAAACCGTAAACAAATCAAAAACAATGAAACGCGTTTTGTAAGGGAAACCAAACGCAACTTAGATAACAGAAGTATAATTTATGAAATTAGACATATTAGCCTTCGGGGCGCATCCCGATGATGTGGAATTGGGTTGTGGTGCTACGCTGGCCAAAGAAATTTCGTTAGGAAAAAAAGTAGGAATCATTGATTTAACCCGTGGCGAATTAGGAACCCGCGGAACAGCTGAAATTCGTGATAAGGAAGCCGCAAAAGCAGCCGAAATTCTTAATGTTTCCGTTCGTGAAAACCTGAATTTCCGTGACGGTTTCTTCCGTAATAACGAAAAGCACCAACTGGAAGTCATCCGAATGATTCGAAAATATAAGCCCGAAATCGTCATCTGTAATGCCATCAACGATAGACACATCGATCATGGAAAAGGGAATAAGTTGGTTTCCGACTCCTGCTTTTTATCAGGATTGCCCAAAATAGAAACCAGTTACAACGGAACCATACAGGAAGCTTGGCGCCCGAAATTAGTCTACCATTATATTCAGTGGTTGCCAATCGAACCTGATTTTGTAGTCGACGTGACCGGATTCATGGATGTCAAAATGGAATCCATCTTGGCGTATTCATCGCAGTTTTACAATCCGGATACTAACGAACCGGAGACACCCATTACTTCAAAAAACTTTTTAGACAGTGTAAAATACCGCGCTCAGGACTTGGGAAGGCTCATTGGAACCGAGTTTGCCGAAGGATTTACCGTAGAAAGATATTTGGCTGTCAATAGCTTAGGAGATTTAAAGTAAATTTTTATAAAAATCTTTTGCAGAACCCAACTTTTGCAATATATTTGCACTCGCAAAAGGGAAATGAGCCTCTTTATTGAAGCCAAGCCCTAAAGCAAGACCAAATGGTGATTGTAGCTCAGTTGGTTAGAGCGTTGGATTGTGGTTCCAAAGGTCGCGGGTTCGAGACCCGTCTTTCACCCAAAAGCCCTGAAGTAATTCAGGGCTTTTTTTGTATTCTTATTTTTCCCATTCCAATTGACTTCCTAAAAATCTTTCCTGTAGCAATTTTATCTCCTGAAAAAAAAATGCTACAAGTTTGTAGCAAAAATGCAATTCGAATTAAAAATTGCTACAGTTACTATTATTTAAAAAAACACAAAGCTTTCTTTGTTCATTGGAGTATATTATTTTAATCTTTTTCTTACAGAATTATTTCCGTTTTATTAGCTTTGCGCTTTATTTTTTCCTACACGAATAACCCCAAATAAATAATTCCCCCATGGATAAGAAAGCAGATAAAAAAGTAGATAAAGTAAGAAGAACTGACAGACAAAAAGAGGAATTGGATTTCATGCATGCGCTTTTGGAAAACACGGTGTCCTGAACGGTCGCTGTCAACACCGATGAAAATCCTTTGATTCATTCCACATTTTTTGACTTCGATAAAGAAAACAACGAAATCATGTTTCACTTTTCTAAATACGGACATGGAGGAAACGAAATGGTGAACGACAAACCGATTTCCATTTCCGTCTACAAATACGGGAAACTCTATACTTCAGAAAGAGCGGTAAACTTCGGAGGCGAATACCAAAGTGTCATCATCTACGGAAAAATTAGAATCGTAGACGAACAGCAAGAGAAAATGAACGCCATGAAACGTTTCTTCAATAAATTCTTCAGTCATATTCCGGATGCTGCCTACAAAGAAGCTACAGTAACGGAAGCGAATCCGATTCATGTGGTGAAAGTAAAGATTGACAAATGGTTCGGTAAACAGCATTTGGTTCCCGAAACTGCTTTATCAAGCTTCTATTCGGATTTTAATCCTTTGATTTAAGGTCATATATTTGTGAGTGAAATTAAATATAAACTGCTTTGATAGATTAATAATAAGTTATGGACAATCAATTTGATGAATTTGATTTAGAAAAAAAGAAAAAGAATGCAAATTTTGGTAAAAAGAATGCAGCAGGTTTAATTGATGCCGCAATTTATATTGCCATTTATATGTTACTTTTTTTATGTATTCCAAGAGAGACTTGGGGATTTATAGAAGGTAATTATGCATTACTCTTTATACTGTTAACTTTTATTGCTTACAGATTGATATGTCTTTTTATGCTTGACAAGACTATAGGTATGAAAATTTTAAAACTGGAATTTTCAAAAGAAGACGAAAGTAATTTCAGTTTTTTGGAAAAAATCTTAGCTGCTTTTATGATTTATATCAATGGTATTGATTGTTGGGAAATGAATGCCAAAACTGAAAAGTAATTATAAGGACTAGAAAACAATTGACACTAAAAGCCTTGAAGTAATTCAGGTTTTTTTTTGTATGCTATATTTCCCCATCTTTGTAGTAACCCTGTAAAAGTTAAGCCAACTTGGGAAGAATTTAATTTAAACCAACCCATGTCCCAACTCCAAACCCTTTCCAGTCTTCTTCAAACAAAACGTCCAGAATACT
>DATEDY010000393.1:0-3018 GCA_035281405.1 Flavobacterium sp. | reverse complement strand
TTTGATATAATCCTTATCATCCAACCAGTTCTGTAAAAAAGTGCCTACATCTTTAAGATATTCTTCTTTATCGTTTACAAAACCAGAAGCAATATCATATAATTCCTTGTTAGTAAAATAGGAACCGTTTAGTTTGAATTTGGCATGTAAAACATTAGTCATTATTGATAAATTCAATTGAATTTGAATCAGCAGTTTCTATTTTCCCTGTAAGTTTTTCCTTCCAATCTGTCCATCCGTATTTTTTTGCAAAAATGAATAACAATGTAGGAAAAACTACCAATACAGGTAGCACAACTTCATAACCAGCACTTGGATTTGAAATGTCCTTCAAAACGGAATGTGTTTGAAAAGCTGTCCATTCAGAAGTGACCAATAAGGCGGTAATCAAATTATTTGCAGCGTGAAAACCTAAAGCCAATTCCAAACCTTCATCCATCAAAGTTATAATTCCTAAAAACAACCCGGTTCCAATATAATAAATCATCACCACAGGTCCCATTTTTACCACTTCAGGATTAAAGAAATGCAATCCTCCAAAAATTAAAGAAGTTAGCAACAGCGGAAACCATCTGTTTTTGGCTAACAAACCAAATCCCTGCATCAAATAACCTCTGAAAACATATTCTTCCACACTAGTTTGAATGGGAATCATAATCGTAGCTACAAACAGAAGGATTAAAAAAGGTTGCAATTGAAAATTCCACGTAAAATCTTCAGGAGAAGCATAATAATTAAGAATTGTCACTATTATTTGAAAAACGCCCCAAATTGAAAAAGCAAATACAATGCGTTTCCAGTCGATTTTTACTCTTGAGGTTGTAATATCTTTTAACTTTTGTTTGTGTAAAAATCGCAAAACAAAAATCAAGCCCAAAAGAGCTATTAGAAATGAGAATAACATAAGAAACAGCGTCATGTTTTTTTCCAAAGTTGCCATCAAAACGGTTTCATTCATCTCCGGCATTTTTCCGGTTTCTGAACTCAATTTCATCATCACTGCCAGCATTAATGGTAGTTGACCAATTGTAGATGCAATAATTACGATTAATGAACCTACCAAATATTTCCAAAATTGATTCTGATAAGTAAAAGCTTTTTGTAAAAACATAATTCTCAAGTTTGTTATTAAATGTAAGTAGCAAAACCCTTACTTTTGTTACAAAATACAAATAAATAATAATGATTACCATTTACCACAATGCGCGTTGCTCAAAATCCAGAGAAGGTGTATGTTTTTTAGAAGAATCCAAAAAAGAATTTGAAATCATAAACTACCTGGAAAAATCACCTAAAAAAAGAGAACTGAAATCGTTATTGAAAAAATTAAAGTTTTCTCCAATTGAATTGATTCGAAAAAAAGAACCCATCTGGATTGCTAATTTCAAAGACCTTGATTTAAGTGATGACGAAATAATTGAAGCGATGGTAAAATACCCTATTCTCATTGAGCGTCCCATTATTGTTAATGGAAATAAGGCAGTAATTGCGCGTCCTACAGAGAAAATCAATGAAATTTTGTAATAACTCCATTTAACATTACTTTGGGAAAATAAATAAATTCGTGGCTTATTTTTGCGTTTGTAAAATCAAGCACATGAAATTTATACAAAAAGCCTTATTTCTAGTTACTTTATTTAGTTTATCCTCTGTATTTGCACAACAAAAGCAAGACGGGAAAAAAGTTATTCTGACAGGTAAAATAATTGAAAAATCTACTTCCCTACCCTTAGATTATGCCACAGTAACCTTAATTGGTTTTAACTCCAACCAAGTAGTATCCGGAGGTGTTACCGACGCAAAAGGAGAATTTAAAATTGAAGTTCGTCCCGGTAAATTCAACATTAAAGTTGAGTTTATGTCATTCAAAACTTTCGAAATCAAAGAAAAATCAATCGTTGAAGACACTAATTTAGGAACAATAGCACTGCTGGAAGATGCCAAGATGATTGACGAAGTTGTTGTTCGTGCTGAAAGAACTTCTGTGGATATCAAATTGGACAAAAAAGTATACACTGTTGGAAAAGATATCATGGTTCGTGGTGGTACCGTTAGCGACGTTTTAGACAATATACCTTCAGTATCAGTTGACGCCGAAGGAACAGTTGCCTTGCGTGGTAATGAAAGCGTGCGTATTTTGATTGATGGAAAACCCTCTAACATGGGGAATATTAATGATGCTTTGCGACTTATTCCGGCCGAAACAATTGACAAAGTAGAAGTTGTAACCAATCCTTCAGCGCGTTATGATGCAGAAGGCGGAGGCGGAATCCTAAACATTATACTAAAAAAAGGGAAAAATCAAGGGATAAACGGAACATTTGTTGTTTCTGCAGGCGATCCAAAAAACAGTGGAATCTCTGCCAATCTTAATTTTAAAGAAAAAAGTGCCAATTTTTTTACCACTATTGGCTACAATGACAGAAATAACCCAGGAAACACCAAGATCGATCAGAAAGTTTTTGATGCAACCGGAACTTTAGAGAAATACGTTAATGAAAGGAGAGAAAACAACCGATTTGGAAAAGGGTTAAATACTAATTTCGGAGTAGAACTTTTATTGGACAAAACAACATCTTGGACAAATTCCTTAGGTTTCAGAACGAATAAAGGAGGAAATATCGAAAATGTATTGTATTATAATTATGATCCGAATCGTCAATATATAGAAACCAACAAACGCTACAATGATTTAAACTCAACTAGTGAAAACGTAGAATTTTCTTCAAACTTTATTAAAAATTTTAAAAAGGACGGACATAAATTAACTGCAGATATTTCTATTTCGTATAATAACGACAAGGATAATTCCTCAATTGCAGGTACCAGAGTTGATGACGGAAGTTTTGTTTCTTCTGAAAGAACCCGTAAAAATGACTCACAGCAGCGAAATTTATTTCAGTTGGATTATGTTTTACCTTTAGGCAAAAGCAAAAAATCACAATTCGAAGCTGGTTTCAGAGGCAATTATGTAAAAACTGTCGCTGATTATCAAGTGGAGGAAAGAGAAACACCATC
>DATEDY010000392.1:0-7360 GCA_035281405.1 Flavobacterium sp. | reverse complement strand
GCTGAGCTTTCAGCTGATGGAAAATCATACAAAATCAACGGTCAGAAAATGTGGATTTCAAACGCAGGTTTCTGTAGTTTGATGATTGTTTTCGCCAGAATCGAAGATGATAAAAACATTACCGGTTTCATCGTTGAATACGACGCTGCAAATCCTAACGGTATTACTTTAGGTGAAGAAGAACACAAATTAGGTATCCGTGCAAGTTCAACTCGCCAGGTTTTCTTCAATGATACTGTCGTACCGGTTGAAAACATGTTGGCTGGTCGTGGTGAAGGATTCAAAATTGCAATGAATGCTTTAAATGTTGGTCGTATCAAATTGGCTGCAGCTTGTTTGGATGCACAAAGAAGAACCATTTCTTCTTCAGTAAAATATGCTAACGAGCGTTTACAGTTCAATACTCCAATTGCAAACTTCGGTGCTATTCGCGCTAAATTGGCTGAAATGGCTACAAATGCTTATGTTGGAGAATCTGCTTCTTACCGTGCTGCAAAAAGCATTGAAGACAGAATTACAGCTCGTGAAGCGGAAGGTTCAACACACCAGGAAGCTGAATTAAAAGGTGTGGAAGAATTTGCTATCGAATGTTCTATCTTGAAAGTTGCTGTTTCTGAAGATATTCAAAACTGTGCTGATGAAGGTATCCAAATCTTCGGTGGTATGGGATTCTCTGAAGACACTCCAATGGAATCTGCATGGAGAGATGCTCGTATTGCTCGTATCTACGAAGGAACAAACGAAATCAACCGTATGCTTTCTGTAGGTATGTTAGTGAAAAAAGCAATGAAAGGTCATGTTGACTTATTAGGACCGGCTATGAAAGTAGCAGAAGAATTAATGGGAATTCCTGATTTTGATACTCCTGATTATTCAGAATTATTTGCTGAAGAAAAAGAATTGATTGCTAAGTTGAAAAAATCATTCTTAATGGTTGCTGGTGCAGCTGTTCAAAAATACGGTCCAGATTTAGAAGCACACCAACAATTATTGATGGCAGCTTCTGATATGTTAATCGAAATCTATATGGCTGAAAGCGGAATTTTACGTACAGAGAAATTAGCGAAAGCGAAAGGTGCTGAAAACGTGAAAGAGCAAATCGCCATGGCACAATTATACTTATACAATGCGGTGGATATCATCACTCAAAAAGGAAAAGAAGGTATTGTTTCTTTTGCTGAAGGTGACGAACAACGCATGATGTTAATGGGATTACGTCGTTTTACTAAATATGTAAACATGCCAAATGTGGTAGCTTTACGTGAGACAATTGCTTCAAAATTGGTGGAAGAAAACGCGTATTGTTTTTAATAATAAATTTTAATTAGTTTGGTAGGAAAAGTCACGGTGGTTAATTCTGCTGTGGCTTTTTTCTTTATTTAAAATCAGATCCGTTTTTATACGATAAATCATTAAATTTACCTTAGCTAATTCCTAAAAATGTCAGCAAGAAAAGTTTTACTACTATTCATCCTACCACTTTTATTTACAGCATGTAAAAATAAAGTCCAGAAAGGTTATGAATTCATAAAAGAGTACAATGATGCAGCACCATTAATGAAAAACGGTCTCCTTTACCGTACAGAAGCAAAAATTAATGGTGAAAGGATTTTAGAAGAAATCATTATTGATATCGATTATGATTTGAGTTTAAAAAAGACAGATTGCGAAACTAATATCGGAGCCAAAATGCTTCCAAGAAATGTTTACTATACTTTAATTAAAGGAGAAGCCGGTGAATTAATCAACAGCGGAGCAATAATCAATTTAACCTTCAGATCATTAGATAATTACATCCTTAAAAAAACGACGCTGGACAAAAAAATGATGGAACAGCTGTTATCTGAAAACCAAACACATATCATCGATTTGGATTTTAGTTTAGGAAAAAATCCAGAATTGGTTAAAATATTGGCAAGATTCAATAAAAGTTTACCTATTGAAAATGAAGACGATAAAACCAAATTACTAAAATTAAAACTGGATACACATAATAATATTATTTGTGTTACTGAAGTACCTGATGATTTTGCTGAAGTTCTTAAAAATCCTGAATCTAAATCACGTCTAATAGAAACCATCTCAGAACGTGAAAATGATCAGATTTTTATCGATTTAAAAAAAACATATAAAATATCGAAACTAATCTATCGCTTTCAAAATTCTAAAGGAGAACTAATAGATCAGGTAAACTTTTAATTAATATTATTCAAAAAAAAACAACTTAATATCTTTCACTATGAAAAAAATACTAATTCTTGGATTATCGGTTTTTGCTGTTGTAATGGCTTGCAAAACCGCTTCAGCCGGAAAAAATGAATTGATTTTGATGCTGCAACCAAAAAGCGACACTCAGGTTTCAGGTTCTGCCAGTTTTACCGAAAAGAAAGGCGTGGTAACTTTTGTAGCCAATATCAAAGGTTTAACTCCCGGCGAACACGCAATACACATTCACGAAAAATCAGATTGTTCTGCTCCGGATGCTTCTTCTGCAGGTGGTCATTGGAATCCAACTTTCAAAAAGCACGGAAAATGGGGTTCTGCCGAGTACCATAAAGGTGATATCGGAAATTTTACCGCCGATGCCAATGGAGACGGAACCATTACCTTTTCAACAAATGAATGGTGTATCGGATGCGATGACGAAACCAAGAATATTGTCGGAAAAAGTATTATAGTTCACAAAGGCGCTGATGATTTTACCACACAACCAACTGGAAACGCCGGAGGCCGAGTAGCTTGCACAGCGATTATTAAGTAATTTCATGAAGAAGAATACAATTGCCAAAGTAACTATATGGCTAAGCTTATTGCTCTTTGGTATTTCACTTACTCAAACATGCATTATTATTGATTTTAGAGAAATTGTCGAAATCCCATCTTTCGACTATTTTTTAATGGGAAGTACCGCAATTATAGGAGGTGCAATATCAGAATGGTTTGTTTGGCTTGCAAATCCCCTTAGTTTATTAACGATAATTCTTTTAGCAGCAAATAAAAGATTAGCAATCATAACCGGTTTAATTGCTTTATTTTTAGCCGGTTCCTTCCGCTCATGGAAAGAAATCTTGGGGGCTGAAAGCGGCTCAATGGCTAAAATTATTTCTTTTGAATTGGGTTATTACCTTTGGATATTGTCAATAGCAATACTTTCATTAGGTACATTCATTCACTTTCTAAAGAAAAACAAACCCTAAATCAACATGTCTAAACCCCTACTCTACTTCAAAAACACTCAGGAATGGCGTGAATGGTTACACGAAAACCATTCCAATTACTCTGGTGTGGAATTAATTTTTTATCGGGTAGATTCAGGATTTGAAAGCATGCGTTGGGAAGAGGCTGTTCAGGTTGCTTTATGCTACGGTTGGATTGACTCTACTGTTAGACGATTGGACGACGATAAACGCAAGCAAGTATTCGGACCTCGCAAAGACAAAAGTGTGTGGAGCAAACTCAACAAAACCTATATTGACAAACTTATTGCCGATGGATTGATGCATGAAAGCGGCTTAAAAAAAATAGAAATTGCCAAACAAAATGGTTCCTGGACGTCATTAGATGCTGTTGAAAATCATGAAATTCCTGATGATTTACAATTGGCATTTGATTCAAACCCAATCGCTTTTACCAATTACCAAAATTTCAGCAATACCTACCGCAAAAGCTATTTGTATTGGCTAAATCAGGCGAAGCGAGAAGCAACTCGAAAAAACCGAATCGAGGAAATCATTCGATTGTGTGAACGCAATTGTAAACAACGATAAAGCTCAAATTGTGCTATTGGATTTGCGCTTATAAGTTGTAATTGGAGTCTTTGAGGTTATAATTTGAACCTCCGAGGTTATAATTTGAGGCTTTTAGGTTCTAATCTGAACCTTTTTGGTTGTAATTTTAACCTTTGAGGTTATAATTTTAACCTTTTTGCTTATAATTTTAACCTTTGAGGTTATAATTTGAGCCTTTTTGGTTGTAATTTGAACCTCTGAGATTATAATTTGAGCCTTTTAGGTTCAAATTTGGACCTCCGAGGTTATAACTACAATTCAACCTTACCTGCAAACTGTACCTACCAAGAATAGTAACTACAATTGCAAAAAAGCAGTACTCTTGCTTTTTACAGACATTAGCAAATTAATCAAAGATTTTTTGAGTTAGATTGTTTTGAAGTGGATTGTGGGCATAGATTATACTCGAGGAAAGTAAAAAAAGAAGTAAATCTTCGACATCGGGAAAAGTAAAATTAATTAAAAAATGAGCCTTAAAAAAATATTTATAACATTACTATTATTGACAATTATCTCTTGTGATAAAACAAAAAATGATACTAAAAAAGTAAACAAAATAGAATTAAAAGAATTTATAAAAGGTGACCGAATGGATAAAAGTGAATTTTGGAAATTAATTGCATATTCAATTGCAAAATCTAATAACGATAAATTATTACAGGAAGAAGCCATTGTTGAAAAATTAGTCACTTATGATGTGGAACAAATCATTGAATTTGAAAAAATTTTTAGAGAATTAATCATCAAAGCCGATGATTTTAAAATAATGGCTGCACAAAAAGTTATTGAAGGATGTGTTTCAGATGACAGTTATTTATACTTCCGCTGTTGGTTAATCGGAAAGGGTGAAAAAATATATACCGAATCGCTAAAAAATCCTGAGTTTTTAGCTGAAAATATAAATCAGGATGAAGAAGCAAATTTTGAAAGCTTAATGTATGTTGCCACTTCTGCGTATAAAATAAAAACTGGTAAAAAAGAAGAAGATGAAACTTTTCCAAGAACTATTTGTATAGAGAAAGGTTTGGATTATGACTTTGGAGCACCACCAACAAAAGGCAAAGATTGGAAAGAGGAAGATTTGCCAAAAACTTACCCTAAATTATGGGAGATTTTCAATTAAAAATAAATCAAAAAAACCAATCTCTTTCATGGAGATTGGTTTTCTAGATAACAGCATTATTTTTCTTTACTTCTTCTTTTTTAATCGGTCCTTAAATACCTTTTCAAACTTTTCCAATTTGGGTTGAATCACATATTGGCAATAACTTTTAGACTTGTTATTTTCATAATAATTTTGATGGTAACTTTCTGCTTTGGTAAATCCTTTATACGGTTCAAGTGTGGTTACAATTTTAGAGTCGTAAGCACCCGAACTATTTAATTTGTTGATAAGGTCTGTCGCACTTCTTTTTTGACTTTCGTTAGCATAAAAAATGACCGATCGGTATTGTGAACCTTTGTCTGCGCCTTGACCATTTAATTGTGTAGGATCGTGAACCGTAAAAAAAACTTTAAAAATTTCGTCCAGATTCGTTTTATTAGGATTGTACTTTATCTGAACCACTTCGGCAAAACCAGTTGCTCCGGTAGAAACCTCTTCATACGTTGGGTTTAGACTACTTCTTCCTGAATAACCCGACTCAGCAGAAAGAACGCCATCAAGCCCATCAAAAACCGCTTCGATACACCAAAAACAACCTCCTCCCAAAGTAATCGTTTCCGTTTTCGGTTTGGATTGTTGTGCAAAAAGCACAGCGGGAAACCATAGTAACACATACAATATCTTTTTCATCTTTAGGCTATTTTGATTTGCTATCCGGTTCAAAATCCAAGGAAATCGAATTCATACAATACCGCTTTCCTGTCGGTTCTGGTCCGTCGTCAAACAAATGGCCCAAATGTCCATCACAACGTCCGCATAATGCTTCAATTCTATTCATACCATAGGATGTATCTTCTTTAAACACGATACTTTTTTTATTTTCCTGTTCAAAGAAACTTGGCCATCCACAAGAACTTGCAAACTTTGCATCCGAACGAAATAGCGTATTTCCGCAAGCAGCACAGTAGTAAGTTCCCTTACCTGTATAATTCCAATACTTACCCGTAAAAGCAACTTCGGTATTCGCTTTTCTAGACACTAAGTACAAATCATCCGATAAAATAGCCTTCCATTCCGCATCTGATACCTGTAGTTTTTTTTGGTCTGTGTGTGAATAATATTTGTGTTTCGCTACTTTTTGTGCTTGCAATGGAGAAATCAATCCCAATAGCAAAACAAAACAACTGATCTTTAAAAACTTAACTAACATTTTTCTATAATTTAAAATTAGTACAACAAATGTATACTGCAATCAAAATCAAATTTGTAAGCTAGATGACATCGCAAAAAAAGCTTAACAAATGTTTATGAGTAAAAAAAAGTTCCTTTAGAAAAGGAACTTTAAAAACTAAAAACTTTAATTAAAAAAAAGCACTTTACTGAATGTTTTATTATCTGATTCAATTACCCAATATCCTTTTTTGGAAAGGTATGTTTTATAATTGAGCGTTAAATTCTTATCTGTTTTTTGTAAATACTGCTGGAAATTTTGTGAAGTGTTAAGCAGATACAATGCATCCTTGTCAAACTTAAAGTTAGTGTAGTTCGCATCCCGCAAATCTCCTTTTACCACCTCTTTTGAAGTAGCATCCTGAGTCTTTGTAAATTTTAACAAGGCTTCTGATTTTTTCACACCATAACTATCATTCATCGTTACAACATCCAGGTAATTGCGTTCTTTTGAAAAAATACTGCAGAAAACTTCATTTTCTCTTAATCGTATTGAAAAATTAATTTTTGAAACATCCTGTTTTTGATTAAAACCGGATACATCTTTCACCTCTTGCTGTGACTCCCAAAGCAGCTTCCCATTCGGATCAAACTTAAAAACATAAAAACCCATCGGAATATTCGAAGTATTGGTTATTTCCTTTTCTTCGCTTCCAAATAATCCATAGACGTATACATTTCCGGTATTTTTATCCACCAAGTAATTATTGACTGCCAATTCGCTTATTCTTTTACTGGCATTGGAGGCATCGACAACACCACCACCATTATTTGACAACAATAAGAAATATTTTGGCGCACTCACTAAATAGGAGAAATCTCCTATCCTACTTCCGGATACATCATAAATTGTTCTATATACTGAGGCCGATTTATAGTTACTATTGATTGACTTCGTTATAAAACTGATTGTACTTTCATTAATGCGAACATCAAAATCAAATCCTTCCGTAAAAGTTGCGGTTGTTTTGTTCTCTAACTTCGTTAAATCCGGTTTTTCCAACTTGTTCTTACTCACTTTGCTTTCGAATAAATCGATAACTTTTAGAAAAACATCATCATTTTTTAAATCAATTTTTGTGTTTTCTTTTTGGTTTACAAAATCCAATCCGTAAATATCATTAAAGTATCTAAAACGTTCATTGATGGCAAAATACTTACTTGGCACTCCATCAAGAATTAATTTATATTCTGTTGGAAATTCGTTCTTTTCCGGCAATTTACCAATCAAAAAAGC
>DATEDY010000391.1:0-5405 GCA_035281405.1 Flavobacterium sp. | reverse complement strand
ATTTATTGGTCTAGATTTACTAAAAATGCTTGTAATCATAAGTATATTTTATATTTTTGCTTGGTAAATATAATACATAAAAAAGATGAAATCATTTTTTGAAGCAATTGCTTGGTTATTTGAACAAATCCTTTTTGCTCCCCACGATTTAATGCGTGCAACTGAGTTAAACAACTGGTGGATCGCAAACCTAGTAAACTGGGTTCTTTGGGGAATTATCAGTTACTACATCGTTTACTGGACTAAGCAATTACAGATTTTCAAAGACAATAACGAAGACGAACAAGATACTACTGCGCATTCTTTCTTAAAGTAAATCGCGACCGATATCTTTTCTAAAATACATCTTATCAAAATGTAGTTTCTCTATATTTTGGTAAGATTTTTTTATTGCCTCCTGGAAATCATTTCCATACGAAGTAATTGCTAACACACGTCCTCCGTTAGTCACAATTGCTCCGTTATCTTCTTTTGTGCCTGCATGAAAAACGATAGAGTCTTCAATATTTTCAATACCTGAAATCACTTTTCCTTTTTCATAATCTTCAGGATAACCACCTGATGCTATGATGATAGTAGTTGCACTTCTTTCATCTATTTCTAATACGACATCCTCTAATTTTTGCTGGCCAACAGCTTCAAATAATTCCACCAAGTCCGATTTAACTCTTGGCATCACCACTTCCGTTTCAGGATCACCCATACGAACATTGTATTCAATAACCATTGGTTCTCCCTTCACATTAATTAAACCGATAAAGACAAATCCTTTGTATTCTATACCGTCTTTTTGTAAACCTTCCACTGTAGGTTTTACAATTCGGGTTTCAATTTTCTCCATCAAAACCGAATCAGCAAAAGGCACTGGAGACACTGCTCCCATTCCTCCTGTATTTAACCCCGTATCACCTTCACCAATTCTTTTGTAATCTTTCGCAGTAGGTAAAATCTTATACGATTTTCCGTCTGTTAAGACGAAACAACTCAATTCAATTCCGTCCAAGAATTCTTCGATTACTACTTTAGAAGATGCTTCACCAAATTTTGCATCTACTAACATGTTACGCAATTCCTGTTGTGCTTCGGCTAAATCATTCAGAATCAAAACTCCTTTTCCTGCTGCTAATCCGTCGGCTTTCAAAACATAAGGCGAGTCCAATGTGGTCAAAAACGCACATCCTGCTTCAACAGTTTCTTTGGTAAAACTCTCGTAGCGAGCTGTAGGAATATTGTGCTTTACCAAAAATTCTTTAGCAAATTCTTTACTTCCTTCCAATTGTGCTCCTACTTTTGACGGACCAATAACCGGAATATGATTGATTTGTGAATCGTTTTTAAAGAAGTCATAAATACCATGAACTAATGGATCTTCAGGGCCAACCACTACCATATTCACTTCATTTTGCAGTACGAAATCTTTGACTGCCTGAAAATCTAGTGGATTAAGGTTAACGTTAGTCGCTATCTGCGAAGTACCGGCATTTCCAGGAGCTACAAAAAGTTGTTGGCATTTGTTGCTTTGTAACATTTTCCATGCTAAGGCATGCTCTCTTCCTCCTGAACCTAAAAGTAAAATTGTCATGATTGTTGTGTTGTTGTTTTGTGGTGCAAAAATAGCTTGTTTTCAACAGAAAAAAAACAATTGACAATAGCTTTGTACATCATAATTGCTATTTTTGGACAAATCTTACACTATGATTCGGTTTTTTGATTGGTCGTTGCGAATAAATGGTTTCCCTATGAAGGAAGCCACAACCGAATTTAATGCCATTATTTCCCTGTCAGAAACTGAACATCAACAATTTATCGAAAACAAAAAAAGAGAAATTGTTGCCTTTCATCTAAAGCACAATGCTTATTATCGAAATTTTGTTGGTAACAATGATTCAAAAAACTGGAACACTATTCCGGTGATGACAAAAAAAGATTTCCAAAAACCGCTATCAGAAAGGCTTTCTGAAGGATTTACTGAAAAGACAGTTTTCAAAAATAAAACCTCGGGTTCTAGCGGTGACCCCTTCATTTTTGCCAAAGACAAATATGCGCACGCCATAACTTGGGCATCAATTATTTATCGGTTCGGATGGTATGGCGTTGATTTTAATCAGTCTTATCAGGCGAGATTTTACGGTATTCCTCTTGACTTTTTAGGTTATGCCAAAGAGCGGATCAAAGATTTTTTAGGAAAAAGGTATCGTTTTACCATTTTTGATTTATCAGATAAAGTATTAGAAAATGTACTGAAAAAATTCCAACAGAAGCAGTTTGATTATATCAATGGCTACACCAGCTCTATTGTTTTGTTTGCTAAATTTCTACAGCGAAAAAACATTATCTTAATTGAAATTTGTCCTTCATTGAAAGTCTGTATGGTCACTTCTGAAATGCTTTTCGAGGAAGATAAAATCCTAATGGAAAAACAATTTGGAATCCCAATTGTTAATGAATACGGTGCTTCCGAACTGGATTTGATTGCGTTTCAAAACCTTCAAAATGGATGGCAGGTGAATGCTGAAACACTATTTGTCGAAATTCTGGATGAAAACAACCAGCCATTACCCTATGGTCAAGAAGGTAGGGTAGTTATTACTTCGCTCTATAACAAAGCACATCCCTTCATTCGTTATGACATTGGCGATATTGGAATTTTGGACGAAAAAAGCACATTGCAAAAACCTTTGCTTAAAAAATTAATAGGTCGAACCAATGATATCGCCCTACTTCCAAGTGGCAAAAAATCGCCCGGCCTGACATTTTATTATGTCACTAAAAGTATCATTGAAGACGATGGAAATGTTAAGGAATTTATCATCAGACAATTACAGAAGGATTGTTTCGAGATTGATTATGTGAGCGACACCGAATTAAGCGATCCACAGATCAAAAAGATTGAAGATGCCATTGCCTTGTATTTGGAATCAGGATTGCGTTTTACATTCAACCGAAAAGAATCCCTGCAAAGAACAACAAGAGGAAAGCTGAAACAATTTCAATCAATGGTTTAGTTTCGGTATTTCATAAAGCCTCGATACATCCAGTGTAACATATAATAAATCGATTTAAAAAAGCCTAATTTCTCAACTTCTCTATAAAATTGCCATTGGTATTTAATCAGATTTTTTTTGTTTCTGGATAGTGAATTTTCACGAATGCGGTAAATTGCCTGTGGTTTCTGTATACCGTAAGCAAATGGAATTTCTTTTAAATATTTTAGCCACAAACCCATATCTTGACGCTTTCTAATATCCGGCATTAATTTTATGCCCAATGTTTTCACATCCAGGAAAGCCGTAAGACAACTGATAGAATTAGTTTTAAGTATGTCTGTATATGTTACTTTTGTAGGTACAATAAAATCAGAATATACAAATTCTAAATCCTCATTAGAACGTCTGTAAGAGGAAAACACAAATGGTATTCCAGTTTGTTTTATAGTTTCAATACTATTTTTAATAAAATCCGAAAACCAGATATCATCAGCATCCAGAAACGTCATATAACTTCCTTGAACCAACTTAATTGCTTCATTTCTTGCTTTAGATGCACCAGAATTCCTATTTAATTTAATTAGATGAATTCGGGTATCTTCTTCCATTAAATTTTGAATTATTTCAACGGTTTTATCAGTAGAACAGTCGTCCACAATAATCATTTCCCAATTAGGATAGGATTGCTTTAGTACCGATTGTATAGTAGCTGAAATAAATTTTTCAGAATTGAAAGTTGGAGTAATAATGGAAACCAAATCGTTCATCTAATATGCTTTTTCTTGTCCTTTGAAAATATTGATTATAGTAAGCATGATAATTTTAACATCCAGGAACAACGACCAATTTTCAATATAAAACACATCATATTTAATTCTGTTCACCATTTCCTCGTCAGTTTCAATTTCACCACGATATCCTTTCACTTGTGCCAAACCGGTAATTCCCGGTCTAACATGCAATCTGACATTATACTTTTTGATCTTTTTTTGGTACTCGTTATTGTGAATCCACAGATGTGGTCTAGGTCCAACAATGGACATATCGCCAAATAAGACATTAAGAAATTGAGGCATTTCATCTAAACTTGTCCTACGTAAAAAGGCACCAATTTTTGTCACTCTTGGGTCATTTTTTGTGGTCATTTCTTCTGTTTTTTCATTCATTCTCATGGAACGAAACTTAATACAGAAAAATTCATTTTGATCTAAACCAGGACGCCCTTGTTTAAAGAATACTGGTCCTCTCGATTCCAACTTAATGAGAATCGCTACAATAGGTATCAACCATGAAAAAACAAATACTACAATAAAAAGTGAGAATACAATATCAAATAACCGTTTTATTATTTTGTTGGGCAAATCGTTCAAAGGAGTTCTTTTTAGAGATAGAACCGGGAAAAACTCATAGTAATCGATTTGAAGGTTTTTGGAATAAATTTCACTGCCTTCTGGAATGAATTTGATTGTTTTCCTGTGGTAATCAGAAAACTCTACGAGCTCTTTTAATTCCTCTTCAGAAAGTTCCTGTAGTGCACAATAGATATCATCTATTTTATTTGCCAGTACATAATCTTGTACTTCCTTAATCCTTCCGATTACATCTTTATCTACTACTTTATCTGAAAAAAAACCAAAAAAACGGTAACCATAATCCGGTCTGGAAACAAATAAATCTTTAAGATTGATAGCACTTTCGGTATGACCAATAATGATAGCTCTTCGAAAATTGCCACCCAGTACTATGCGGTATTTCTTTAAATAATAAAAAAGTAGGCCTTTAAAAAGAGTAATGTATAAAAAAGTAAAACCTATAAAAATAAGTAGTTTGCTAAAACTTGGTATGATTTCTCTTGCGACAGAAAAATAGGCAATCACTACCAAGGTAAATAATGTGAATTGTTTGACCAGTTTTGCTAAAATCTCTGCAGGTTTGGTGAAGCGATAGACTTCGTAAAACTCAGTAAAATAAGCAATTACACTCCACGAAACAAGTTGAAAAACAAAGAAATAAGGCAAATAAATGGCAAAATTATTCAGAAATATTTCTGCCAATATAACCAATAGAAAAAAATCAGTTACAACGCTAATTGGCCTAATATATTTTGAATACCTACCTTTGGTCACTTATTATTTGATATAATCTTTGAAATCTTTATGTGCTTCTTTTAATAATTCTTCTTTTGGAAGAGATTTGAAGTATTCATAAGTAATTTTCATACCTTCCGATCGGTTCACTTTTGCCTCCCAACCCAGAATATCTTTTGCTAAAGTAGTGTCGGGCTGACGCTGCAATGGATCATTTTCCGGTAACGGATGATATACAATTTTTTGATTGGTTCCGGTTAATTTGATAATTTCTTCAGCAAAATCTTTAATAGTTATTTCATCAGGATTACCAATATTTACAGGATATGCA
>DATEDY010000390.1:0-15463 GCA_035281405.1 Flavobacterium sp. | reverse complement strand
TTTGATCCAAATAAAAAATATCCGGTTTTCATGTTTCAATATTCAGGACCAGGTTCACAACAAGTAGATAACGCTTGGAACGCTACAGATGACTATTGGTTTATGATGTTGGCACAGCAAGGTTATATTGTAGCTTGTGTTGACGGACGTGGTACTGGTTTTAAAGGTGCCGAATTCAAAAAATGTACTCAAAAAGAGCTAGGAAAGTTTGAAGTGGAAGATCAAATCGATGCCGCAAAGGTATTTGGAACGTATTCTTATGTAGATAAATCAAGAATTGGTATATTTGGCTGGTCTTATGGAGGGTTTATGGCATCTAACTGTATTTTCCAAGGTGCAGATGTGTTCAAAACAGCTATTGCTGTGGCTCCTGTTACAAGTTGGAGATATTACGACAGTATTTATACTGAACGTTATATGCAAACGCCACAGGAAAATGCAAGTGGTTATGATAACAATTCGCCAATTAACCACGTAAGCAAGTTAAAAGGGAATTTCCTTTTAATTCACGGAAGTGGTGATGACAATGTTCATGTTCAGAATACAATGAAGATGGTGGAAGCTTTGGTTCAGGCAAACAAACAGTTTGATATGGCTATCTATCCGGACAAAAACCACGGAATTTACGGTGGTAAAACCAGATTGCAATTGTATACGAAGATGACTAATTTCATTAAAGAAAAATTATAATTTTTTTAAATATTTACTAACCAAAAACAATAAAATGAGTGAAACAACAGTAAAGCAAGGACATCCTAAAGGATTGTGGGTGTTATTCGGAACCGAAATGTGGGAACGTTTCAACTTCTACGGAATGAGAGCGATTTTGACATTGTTCATGGTGAATTCGTTAATGATGAAGGAGGCAGAAGCTTCAATTATTTATGGCGGATTTTTAGGACTTTGTTATTTAACCCCGATGTTGGGAGGTTTTATATCTGACCGCTTTTTCGGTAACAGAAACTGTATTCTTTTGGGTGGTTCAATGATGGCCATCGGGCAGTTATTGTTGTTTTGTAGTGCCAGCGTTTTTGGTACTAATTTGAGTCTGGCTAATACTTTGATGTGGGTAGCTTTAGGTATTATCATTTTTGGAAATGGATTCTTCAAACCGAATATTTCTTCAATGGTTGGAAGTTTGTATCCAAAACAAGAAAAATCTAAATTAGATACTGCATTCACGATTTTCTACATGGGAATCAATATCGGAGCATTCTTAGGACAGTTTATTTGTCCATTTGTTGGTGATGTTAAAGATGCCGGAGGAATTAGAGATATTCATGCTTTTAAATGGGGATTCTTAGCCGCTGCTTTAGCAATGATTATCGGAACTATTGTTTTCTTTGTATTGAAAAATAAATATGTAGTAACACCAGAAGGAAAACCAATTGGTGGATTACCGTCAGGTAATGATGCCGCAGATTACGAAGAAGGAGAATCTCAAAAAGCACATTTTACTACAGGTTCGATTTTTACCGCAATTGCTGTTTTTGCTGCCGTTTTCTTTGCATTCAATTATTTTACAGGAAGTGATAATGTTGTAAAAGGGATTATTTATCCTATCATTTATGCTAGTGGTATTGCATTAGCAGTCTTGATTCTTTTGGATAAGACTTTGACCAAAGTAGAAACGCAACGTATTTGGGTAATCTATATTATGTCGTTCTTTATTATCTTCTTCTGGGCGGCTTTTGAACAAGCAGGATCATCTTTGACGTTTATTGCTGATAATCAAACGGATAGAAACTTTTTGGGCATTTGGGAAATGCCACCGTCAATGGTTCAGATTTTCAACGGATTGTTTGTGGTAATGTTTGCCTTTCCATTCAGTATTTTGTGGGATAAATTAAGAGCTAAAAATAGAGAGCCTCTATCAACAGTAAAACAATCTGTAGGATTGCTTTTAATTGCTGTAAGTTATTTTATTATCGCACACAATGTAAAAGATTTAGGGAATACGGGTCTTTTAGCTATCTATTGGTTGATTTTATTATATTTAATCCAAACTTTTGGTGAATTGTGTTTGTCACCTATCGGATTGTCATTAGTAGGTAAATTATCGCCAAAACGTTTTGCTTCTTTGGCATACGGTGTTTTCTTTATCTCTAACGCTGCAGGTTATGCATTGTCCGGTACTTTAGGTTCAATTTTGCCTCCAACAGGCGATAAATATCTTGCTACTGAAAAAGTGAATATCGATCTGAAAGGTATTTTAGATGAAACTAAAGTTGCTGACGGTTCTCAGTTATTCCAATTAGCAAAAATGAATATTGCTAAAGTTGATGACAAAAAAGCTAAAGAATTTAAGGTTGACATTGATGCAAAATTAGAAAACATTACTAAACTTAAGAGTGAAAGAGAAGCTGCTGCAAAGGATAAAAAAGAATTTGTAAATAGCTTTAAAGCACAGGATACTACTTTCACAGAAAGTGAATTTAAATTAATTCAGGATAAAAAAATCATTACAATCACTTATCCAACTTTTGCCGGATTTACTATTAAAAGTCTTTATGATTTCTTTATGGTGTTTGTGGTGCTTTGTGGTATTGCTTCCATTATCTTGTTTTCATTAACTCCGGTTATTAAAAAAATGATGCACGGAGTAAGATAATTCGATTAAAAAATAATTTTATATCTTTCAAGCCTGTAACGCACAACGTAGTTACAGGCTTTTTATTTTAATACCAAGAAAATTATGTGGAAATCTCATCCTAAGGCTTTGCCTTATTTGTTTTTATCTGAAATGTGGGAACGTTTCGGTTATTATTTAATGATCGGAATTTTTACACTTTACCTTAAAGATGTAGAAGCTGGTTTTGCAATGACCGAAAAGGAAGCTTCTGATTTATATGGAACTTTCATTGCTTTAGTATTTTTAACACCATTCATTGGTGGTTTAGTGGCCGACAGATATTTCGGATACAAAAAATCGATTGTTATTGGAGGTATCATGATGGGAGCAGGATATTTTATGATGGGTATTCATAGTTTGACCATGCTGTATGTAGCCATGACATTGGTGATTGTTGGTAATGGTTTCTTTAAACCGAATATTTCAACGTTGTTGGGTAATTTCTATACCGAGGATCAATATAAAGACAAAAAGGATGAAGGTTACAATATTTTCTACATGGGAATCAATGTTGGTGCTTTTATTTGTAATTTCTTCGGAGCGGCACTGCAAATTCTTTTAGGTTGGAAATTCGCTTTCATGGCAGCCGGAGTAGGAATGTTTATCGGTGTAATTGTATTCCTATTGGGAACAAAACACTATGGAGACAAAACCGATAAAAAAGGAGTGCAGGAAGGTGATATGCCTTTCTGGAAAATTGTAATGTTTATTTTAGTGCCTTCAGCTGTTTTTGGAGTAATTGGTTGGTTGCTGAAAGGTGTGACTTCCGATGCGAATCCGAATAGCTATATTTTCGGATCTGATAGTACAGATGCTTTTATTTTTGCATGTATACCCGTAATTTTCTTTTACGGAAGTTTATACTTTAAAGCGAAGCAAGACGATAAACGACCAATTGGTGCTTTATTGGCTATTTTCGCCGTTGTGATTTTGTTTTGGGCGGTTTTTAAACTGAATGGTTCGGCATTAACTACATGGGCCGACAGATACACGGATCGTGAAATGACCGGAACTTCTCAATCTTTGTTCAGTAATCTGAAATTGGCAAAAGAAGTCGAATTCAAAAAAGATTCTGTTGAATTGTATGATGACAACTTCCGTTTGCAAAAGGAAAATGGTGTAGTTAAGAAAGAAGTAAATTATCCATTATATTTCCGCAATGTAAAAGAAGAATTGAAACCCGCTGAAGGTTCAAAAGTGTCTCTTTGGGCAACTAATTTGAGTCAATCGATCAATCCGGGTTGGGTAATTATATTAACACCTTTAGTAGTAGCCTTCTTCACATTCTTACGTAGCAGAAAGAAAGAACCCACAACACCTACAAAAATTGCTTTTGGTCTCCTAATCTCCGCTTTGTCAGTATTGGTAATGGTAGCTGCAGTAAAAATCGGTGCGAATGGTACTGAAAAGGTTTCTGTGTGGTGGTTAGTTGCTAATTATGGTGTGATCACCATTGGAGAATTATTCTTAAGTCCAATGGGATTGTCTGTAGTGTCTAAACTAAGTCCAACAAATATTACATCGTTGATGATGGGTGGATGGTTCTTATCAACGTCAATCGGAAATAAATTATCGGGAGTTTTGGCAAGTATGTGGGATACTTATGAAGATAAATCACACTTTTTCTGGGTGAATTTTGCACTGTTGATGTTCGCTACATTATTGATGTTTGCCTTATTGAAACAGTTGAACAAAGTAATGAAAGAAAAAGGAATCAATTAGTATGGCAACAACAATAGAAGAAATTCAAAATTTTAAAGGAAAATACCCAAAACAACTTTGGTATTTATTTTTCAGCGAAATGTGGGAGCGTTTTTGTTTCTACGGAATGCGTGGAATGCTGACAGTCTTTATGGTGAGCCAGTTGACAATGAATGAAACTACTGCCAATTTGCAGTATGGAGCAACTCAAGCCTGGGTTTATGCTTTTACTTTTATCGGAGGTTTATTTGCTGATAAAATACTAGGGTTACGTCGTTCCTTGTTTTGGGGAGGATTATTAATGATAATAGGAAGTGTTATTCTATCCATAGATCCGAAAAGTTTGTTTTTTATAGGTATTGGTTTTACGATTGTAGGTACGGGATTCTTCAAGCCGAATATTTCTTCAATGGTTGGACAGTTGTATAAAGATGGGGATGTGCGTCGTGATGCCGGATTCTCGTTGTTCTACGCGGGAGTTAATGTGGGAGCATTAATTGGTGGTTATATCTGTATTGCTGTTGCTAATGGCACGCTTTGGGAGTCTTTTGTTCCTGAAAGTATGCGTTGGAACTATGCTTTTGGTTTTGCTGCTATTGTAATGGTCATAAGTTTGCTGACATTTACGCAAACGCAAAAAAGTTTAGGTGAAATTGGTTTGTCTCCATTGTCGCATTTGGAAACTTCTAAGCGCAAAATATTCGAAATAGCTACTTATATAGGTACATTGGCCATTATACCTGTAATTATTATGATGGTAGCTAATACGGTTTACACGGATTATTTTATGATGATTATTGGTCCGGCATCTGTTTTATACTTGTTTTATGAAATGAAGAATTTTTCTAAAGCTGAAAATTTAAAATTATTAGCGGCTTTAGTTTTTATTATATTCTCTATCTTTTTCTGGGCTTTTTTTGAACAGAGTGGTGGTTCGTTGAGTTTGTTTGCAGCTAATAATTTGGAAAATACAGTAGCGGGAATTAAATTGGATCCTAACGGAGTAAATAATTCTGTGAATTCATTGTTTATTATCGCTTTTGCAGCTTTAGTGGGAATGGTTTGGGTGTGGATGGCTAAGAAGAAAATTGAGCCAAATACAGTGGTGAAATTTGGTTTAGGGTTTTTGTTCCTTGCTGGAGGTTTTTGGGTTTTCTATTACACAAAATTCTTTGCAGATCCAGCCACTGGGAAAACATCTTTGGATTTGTTCACTTTCGGATGGTTTATTATCACATTTGGTGAATTATGTTTGTCACCTATCGGAATGAGTGCCATGACAAAATTATCTCCTCAAAAAACACAGGCGGTAATCATGGGAATGTGGTTCTTGGCAAGTGCGTACGGACAATATTTTGCGGGCTTGTTAGGGGCAAACATTGCCGAAGCCTCAACCAATGCTTCAAATGTGGAAAAGCTAAATGTATATGCAGATGGTTATTACCAGCTGGCTATTTATGCATTAATTACTGGTATAGTATTAATAGTTATTTCACCGTTGGTTAGAAAATTGATGCAGGAAGTCAAATAATTTAGTAACTTCGGCATTGTTTTTGAGATATTGTAAATAAAAATTGAATGATGAAAAAGTTACTTTTAGCTTTCTTCTTGGTTATGGGTGTTTTTACCATGCAGGCTCAGGAAATTCGCTGGATGTCTTTAGATGAAGCTTTGGCTAAACAAAAGAAAAATCCGAAGCCTATTTTTATGGAGTTCTATACGGATTGGTTTGCGCAATGTAAAATGTTTGACGCTAATACACTACAAAATCCAGAGGTTGCTGAATTGATCAATCGTAATTATTATGCTGTGAAGTTCAATGCAGAAGGTAATTCTGTAGTGAATTTTAGAGGGAATAGCTTCAATAATCCTAATTTTGATCCCACAAGAAAAGGACGCAACAGTGCTCATGAATTGACTACTTTTCTTAAAGTTGAAGGCTACCCATCTATATACATTTTAAATAGAAATGGTGAGGTTCAGGAAAAAACTACCGGATTCAAAACACCAGAGGAATTATTACGTTTTTTAAAATAATATTATGAGAAAATTAAAATACTTACTACTATTAGTTCCCGTTTTATTGATTTTTAGTTTTGTTGGGAAAAGCGAAAGCGGAGATGCATTAAAATGGCATACCAATGTGAAAGAGGCTGTTGCAATAGCTAAAAAAGAAAATAAGCCTATTTTTATGTTTTTTACCGGGAGTGACTGGTGTGGATGGTGCATCCGTTTGCAGAAGGAGGTTTTCAAAACACCCGAATTCGAAAAATGGGCTAAAGAAAAAGTGGTTTTGGTTGAATTGGATTTTCCAAGAAGAACAGCACAACCTGATGATGTAAAAATGCAAAATGCCCAACTTCAACAAGTATTTGGAGTAAGAGGTTATCCTACAGTTTGGTTTGTAAAAGCCAATGATACTTCGGGAAATATTAATTTCGAGCAATTGGGTAGTACTGGTTATGTGGCTGGTGGTCCATCTGCTTGGTTGAGTGGAGCAGATCAAATTGTTGCTAAGTTCGTCCCTTACACAAAAGAAGAAAGAAAATCTGCTAAAAAAGCTAAATAGATAAATAGTATCAATTATAATTTATAGAATCCCTTTTCATAAGTACTGTGAAAAGGGATTTTGTTTTTTATACAAGTGGCTTTCCAAGTTGCAATATAGCTTTTGTAATTGGAAGCATCTGCAATCACCACAGTTGGTTTGAAATGTCTTAATAAGCGTTCTAAATTTAGTTTAGGAGAATGAGAAAGAATCAGAATGTCTGCTTTATCTGCCGTGGAATAGACTGCTGTTTGATCAATGATAAGTATTTTTTTATGATTGAAATAACGATGATTGGGTGTTTCTTTAGGAAGAGTTAAACGGCTGAAATTTGCGGTAGCATATGTTTGTAGCATTTTATATTCAAAGCTGTTAGCTGTTATTGTGTCGTTCGTTAGCAGTTGTATTGTATGACCTCTTTTCTCAGCGAAGATTGATTTTTTCATGGTATTGAATACAATGAATTCGTTTTTGAATTGCTCGTTCCATCGAATGAAAAAGTATAGAGATTGTAGTATAATGACACTACTTAACGCCATAGTTAACTTTCTGAAAGTAGGTTTCTGGAACCACAGAATCCATATGATAATGGTAAGGTAACTAACAATGAGTAAGCTGTTATTTAGCGGAATTTCTTTCCATATAAAATTTTCCAATGATGCAATCCAATTAATAAATTTATTCATCAATGCTATTGAGTTTTCTACTAATGACGCTAATAGCTTCGGAATATAATTGAAAAAGGCGCTTATAATTAATAATGTGCCGAGTGGCATTACGATAAAACCTAATAGCGGAATAAGGACCAAATTAGTGATAAAAAATAAACCTGGAAATTGATGGAAATAGTAAATGCTTAAAGGTAATGTGCCAATTTGTGCAGCAAATGATATAGTAATGATATCCCAAAAATAACCGATTACTACGTTTTTGGGTTGCCAAATCCTCTGGAATATTGGCTGAAGCCAAAGAATAAAAAATACGGCCAGATAACTTAATTGAAATCCGATGTCGAATAAAAAGTTCGGTTCAATCAATAAAATTACTAATAGTGAAACGATCGTAGTGTGTACTGAATTGGTTTCTCGATTGATGAATTTTCCAACGGCGATAAAACTGAACATTGTTGCCGATCTTACAACTGATGGTGAAAAACCTGCAATGATAGCAAATAGCCAAAGTGCCAATAGTGTAATAATAATTTTGAAAGCATTTCCGGTTTTGGTGTTCGGAAGTGGTTGGAGTACGAAGCCAATGAAAATGAGTATGAAACCTACATGCAATCCAGATACTGATAAAATGTGTACGGCACCCGCATATTGATAATCTTGTAAAACATCAACGGAAATATCTTGTTGCTGACCCAGAATTAATGCCATTATTACAGCCAATTCTTCTTTTTGAAACCCTGATTTGGCTAAGTTTTCTGCTATCTTACTTCTGAATAATGAAGTATAATACCAAATGTCTTTATTTATTTTTGAACTCTTTTTTATCTGATTAACTTCAGTGTAAATTTGTGCATAAATGCCTTTTGTTGCTAAATAACTTCCATAATCAAACTGATCAGGATTATTGGGCTTGAAGTTTTTTACTAGCTGGTCTGTAATCAATAATCTTGTGCCAACTGTTAAACCTCTTTTTTGGTTATCATTAGCAATGTTTAGAATCACTTTTCCAGCAAATTTTTTTTGATCGACTTCGATTATATCAGCTATAAAACGTTGGTTTTTTTTAGTACTTTTTAGCTTTTCTATTAGTAAGATATCTATGAGATGCTGGTTTTCGAAATGTTTCGGATTTTGTGTATAATGTTTTTTTTGATTACTCGGGTTATGTATGTTAACCGAAATTATTCCGATAGTGAAGAATAGAAAATACAAACTAATTGCAAAATTTAGTTTTGGTTGGAATTTATTTTTCGGTTTGAGATAACTTAGAAAAAGTAATATTGAAGCAATGCTCAAAAAACCTAAGATGATTAAACCATTCAAATGTGTGTAATGCGCAGTAAGTATTCCTAGAATAAACCAAATGCTTATGCGAACGAGAGGGAAATCCAATATCTTCATATTACGAAAATACAAATTAGTAGGAAATTACATCATTTTATAGTAAGTTTTCCAAATTGTATTTTGATTCAGTAGAATGAAAAGGTAGAATTTAGAGGTTTAATTTTGAAGAAGTTGTTGTTAGATGTTTTCTAAAATAGCAACAAATTGTTCTTTGGTAATGGGTTTGACAATATAGTCAGAAACTTCTTTTAGGCTTTTGGCTTTGATAATATCTGCAGGTGAAACAGAAGATGTAATAATGTAAATCGTAATGTCTTTGGTTAGTTTTGGTTTTAGTAATGCATATTCCTCAAGAAATTCCCATCCGTCCATTATTGGCATGAATAAGTCAAGGAAAATCACTTCTGGTAATAAATCGGGCTTGTCATAATTTTCATTAAGATAATCCATTACATCTCTTCCATTGCCGAATACCTCAGTCAATTCAACTAAATTGGTTTTGGCTACCAGTCTTTTAGTTAAATACACGATAATTTCGTCATCATCGACTAGGATAAGATTCTTCATTTGTTTCATGTATTTTTATTTTGTTTCAATATAAGTTTTTTAGAGAAATAGTGATGCATTCCAGTTGTTATTTTGATACATAGTTTAGATTCATCCAAAACATTCCAAGATCCTTAATTGCATTAAAAAAAGCAACGCTTTCAACTGGTTTAACAATATAGCTGTTTGCACCCAGTTCGTAACATCGTTTAACGTCGGGGTCTTCCTTGGAAGAAGTGAGTACAACAACTGGCACTGTTTTATGAGCGAAATCAGATTTTAATTTTTCCAATACCTCGATTCCTGATACTTTTGGCATTTTTAAATCGAGAAGTATTAATTTGGGTTGTGTATGTATATTTCTGGAAGTGAAAATTCCTTTACAGTACATAAAGTCCAATGCTTCTGCACCATCTTTAACATGGAAAATAGTATTGGTAAGTCCCCCTTTTTTTAGTGCATGCATAGTGAGTGTGGCATCGTCCATGTTATCATCAATGAACAAAATTTCGACATCATTATAGTTCATACTGCTTTCGGTTTAAGTGTTGGTATTAGGTAAACTAAAGTAGAAAGTTGATCCTTCATTTATCTTAGAATCGGCCCAAACATTTCCATTATGACGATGGATTATTTTGTCAACTATGGCTAAGCCAATTCCTGTTCCTTCAAATTCATCTTGTGAATGGAGTCTTTGGAAAACGCCAAAGAGTTTATTATAGTATTGTGTGTCGAATCCTGCTCCGTTGTCTTTTATATAGTATACTGTGTAATTATTCTCATCTGGATACGATCCAATTTCGATCTGTGGATTTGATTTGTCTTTGGTGAATTTTACGGCATTGGATACTAAATTTATCCAAACTTGTTTAATTAACGATTCTGTTCCTTTTGATGGAAGAAGCTCTTTTACCGTAAATTTAATTTCTTTTGTATTTCCGTTAGTCTCTTGTTCAATTGCTGCATTGACGAGTGTGTTCATGTTAATTTCAGATGTGGTTAATGCTGTTCTTCCTAATCTTGAAAATGTGAGTAAATCGTCTATGAGTTCTCCCATTTTTTTGGAATTGTTCAGAATGGCATCAAGCGCTTTTAAACCGTCCGAATCAAAGTTTGAAGCATAATCTTCCTGAAGAATTTTAGAATATCCATTGATGGCTCTCAAAGGTGATCTCAAGTCGTGTGAAACGGAATAGGAAAACGATTCCAGTTCCTTGTTTACAGCTAAATACTGTTCCTCGGAATTTTTTAACTTAGTGATGTCTGTTTCGACGAATACTAATTTTCGTAATTCCCCTTCTTCACTAAAAATAGGTGTTAGCGTTGTTTGAATCCAAAGTTGGCTTTTGTCTTTTGTTGGTGTAGCATTTTCATAGGTAATTGATTTTTTTTCATTAATAGAAAATTGTATTAGGTTAGCAATGTCATTGTTGCCGCTTACTTTGAAAATGTTTTCGCCTCTTTTTTCTTTATATTCTTCTATAGAATCCCAGCCAAATAGTTTTGAAAACCCTTCGTTGAACCATTCTATATCTCCGTTGGCATCAGTAATAAAAACCCCATTTGCAGTCTCTCTTGCTACAATGGATAGTTTTTCAAGCTGTTTGTTTTTTTCTTCAATTATTTTGTTGGCTTTTGTCTTTACGATAAACCTATTGTAAATTAATAATAGTAAAAGTAATATTAGCAAGACAGTAGCAATCAGATAATTCCGTGTTTTTTGTTCTTGCCTTAATTTGATGCTTTGAAATTCTTGGGTTTTGTTGAGTAAAGCAATTTCTCTGTCTTTATTGTCTGATTCAAATTCTACTTGAGATTTGATAAGTGCTTTGGCTTTTTGCTCGTTTGAAATAGTGTTCAAATATTTTTCATATAACAAGCGGTTTTCATAGGCTTCTTTGTATTTTTTTTGTGCCGAATAAATTTCAGAAGTTAAAAGATAATTGCTGCTTATTGCGCTAACATAATTGTTGGTTTTAGCAATTTTGAGATGTTCCTTTAAATATTCAAGAGCTTTGTTGTAGTTTTTTGTTTCTTTATAAATGGTAATGATTGACCGTAAAGTTTCCAACGTGTAATCTTTATTCCCAACTTCCTGAAGCATTTGGTAAGCTTTGAAAAAATAGTCTAATGCTAGATTATGATTTTTTTTGGCGAAATGAGCTTCTGCAATGTTACAGGTGTTAATACTTATTCTTAGTTTGTCCTTTAGTTCATGACAAATTTTTAAAGATTGATTTGAATATTGTAGCGATTTCTCTAAATACTCATCTGAAGGATGTATTCTGTTGTAGCCAAGATAAATATTGGCAATGTTTAAAAGTGAAACGCTGATTCTTTCCTTGTCATTCTTTTTTTGATAATAATTTAATGAAGTGTTGTATAATACCAAAGCCTTTTGACAATATAGGGTGTCTTTTAGTTCCCAGGCGTTGTCTGCATTGACATGTCCCATGACCATTTGACAAGAAGCTACTTTGGATTTATTGTCATCTTCTTCATACAATTGAAGTGATTTGGTGAAGCTGCTAATTGCTTTATGGTAATTGTAGACATCTTTGTAAATATATCCCAGTTCAAAATAGGATTTAGCTTGACCGGATTTGTCTTTGAGTTGTTCAAAGATTCTAAGTCCGGCTATTGTCTTGTTTAGTGAGAGTAGATAATTGTTTTGTGTTCGATGAATTTTTCCGAGTACCAAAAGAGCTTCGGCTTCGGCTTTTGGATATTTTATTTTATTAGAAATCGAAATAGCTTCATTAGCCAAGGATTGTGCTTTTTTAATATCGTATTGAATCAATTCATTACTCAACATTGCCAAAGCACTGGCTTTACTACTATCTATTGTTGTCGTTTTTATATACCTTTCAAGTGAATCCCTTTTTTTTAAATTTTGAGAAATACAATCTGTCTGCATAAAAAAAATGCAGCTAGATAGTACTAATATGATAATTTGTTTTTTCAAGGGGACAATGCCGTTGTGTTAATAATCTTATAGAGTGGGATTTAAATGCATTAAATAAATTCAATAGTGAGAATTGCATGTTCAGTACACTACTATTTATTTTAATCTATATTTCACTTGTTTTCTGAACAATATCTCGGATAATGGTGTCTAAATCCACAGCCGTTGTTTTGAGTCTCAAAAGGATCTCTATGTTTTCCTCGTCTGCTGGGTTTTCTAAGTCGAAGAGGCTTATTAGTCCCAAAATATCAGCGACAGGTCTTCTGATTTGATGGGATTGAAGAAAAGCGACTTCCAGTAACTTAGCATGCTGATTTTTGATTTTTTCTTCAGCTATTTTTTTCTCTCTTTTTTCTTCTACCTCTTTTAACGCTCTAGCAATTTTTTGGTTTAAAGTGAATAATTTGTCTTTTTGAGCATAATCGGTAATGCCGGTTTTAATAAGTTCCACAGCTTTTTCTTCTCCAATTGCCCCAGAAACAATGATGAAAGGAACGTCTGGTTTTGTTTGATTTTTAATTCGAAAAGCAGCAAGTCCGTCAAATGACGGTAGATTGAAATCTGATAATATCAAGTCAGGATTGAAGTTTAAAAGGGCAGATTCAAAGGTTTCTCTATTTTGAGCAACTTCAAAAATGAATTCCAATTCAGACTTCTTTAATTCCCGAAGCAATAAATCCGCATCACTGAAAGTGTCTTCTAGAATGAGAATTTTTAAATTGTTATTCATAGGATGAGTTGTTTTTTTGAAGGATCGTACTACTAATTTACAAAAAAAACGGCAAAGCTTTGAAAGCCTCTTATTTTTTGGTGTTTCTCATTGCTTCAGAAACTATTAGATGTGCGGTTTTGTTGCTGGCGCCAATTCCACCTAGTTTTTTTTCCAAGGCTTCATAATAATCTAGAATCGTATTGCGATAATCGGAATCCAATATTTTAGTTAACTCATCTTTGATTTTTTTGCTGTTACAGTCGTCCTGAATTAATTCGGTTACGACTTCTTTGTCCATGATTAAATTCACCAATGAAATATATTTTAGTGTAATCACTCTTTTTGCAATTTGATAAGAAATCCAGTTTCCTTTATATAAAACGACTTCGGGAACTTTGAATAATGCTGTTTCTAAAGTGGCTGTGCCTGAAGTGACTAATGCAGCATGAGCAATGCTCAATAAGTCATACGTTTTGTTTGATATGAATTTCACCTGATCCTTTTTCAGAAATTGTTCGTAAAAAGAATATTCCTGACTTGGAGCTCCAGCTATTACAAACTGATAATCGGGAAAATCATTCACTACTGATAGCATTTCGGAAAGCATTTTGGCAATTTCCTGCTTTCGACTTCCGGGCAATAATGCGATAATAGGTTTTTCAGAAAGATTGTTTTCTTTTTTGAAGGTTTCCGGATCTGTTTTTGTCCTGTTTTGGATAGCGTCAATTAGCGGATGGCCAACGAATTCAACTGGAAAACCATGTTTTTTTTCGTAAAAATCTTTTTCAAAAGGTAAAATAACATACATTTTGTCTACATCGCGCTTGATTGCTTTGATGCGATTTTCCTTCCATGCCCAAATTTGTGGAGAAATATAATAATGGGTTTTGAAATTCAATAATTTGGCCCATTTGGCAATACGCATATTAAAACCAGGATAATCTATAAAGATCAGAATGTCTGGTTGGTATTCTAGGATATCTTTTTTACAAATGTCAATATTGTTCAGGATTGTTCTCAGATTCATGATTACCTCCGCAAAACCCATGAAGGCTAAGTCACGATAATGTTTTACTAAAGTGCCTCCGGCCTTTTGCATTAGATCTCCTCCCCAAAAACGAATTTCCGCATTATTATCTTCTTGAAAGATGCCTTTCATCAAATTGGAGCCATGAAGATCACCAGATGCTTCTCCTGCAATTATGTAGTATTTCATTTATAAGAAAAGTGTAATTATAGTTAGTAAAATGGTGGCTAAAACCACACCTCGGGCCATAAGCTCTCTGTCGAATTTTAACAATGTAAAAAAAGCAAGTAGATTCATGATTGCACCTATGGCGACAATTTTTCCTAAGTAGCCAAGTGATTTATAATTAGTAATACCTTCTAATAAACCAAACGGCGTAAAGAATTTAAAAAATAATGCTATTCCAATAAATGTGGTGACAAAACCAATCAAAACACCTAGTAATAGATCTGTTTTTTTCATAAATTCCAAGTGTTTAGTTGTTGAATGGCATAGTGAGCCGTCAAGTCAAATTGTACCGGAACCACAGAGATGTAACCGTTTTTTAAAGCCCATTCGTCAGTGTCTTCGCCTTTGTCTTCGTTTACAAATTCTCCTGAAAGCCAATAGTATTCTTTCCCAAATGGAGAAACTCTTTTGTCAAATTTTTCTTCGTATTTGGCACGTGCCTGACGACAAATTTTAATCCCTTTTATTTCTTCTCTCTTTAGTTTCGGAAAGTTGACATTTAAAACAACACCATCAGGGAGTTTTTGGTTCAGCACTTCTTCAATAATTTTTTTAACAAATGGTTTTATGGGTTCAAAATCGGCTTTCCAGCTAAAATCAGCCAATGAAAATCCAATGGAAGGGATACCTTCAATTCCGGCTTCAATAGCAGCACTCATAGTACCTGAATAGATCACATTAATAGCTGAATTTGAACCATGATTAATTCCTGAAACACATAAGTCAGGTTTGATTTTCAGGATCTCGTTTTTGGCTATTTTAACGCAATCTGCAGGAGTTCCAGAACAGGTATATTCAGTAACTTCAGCACCTTCATCGGAAACTTTATTGATTTGAAGTGTATTGTTTACTGTTATAGCATGACCCATACCACTTTGAGGACTATCCGGAGCAACAACAATTACATCTCCTAAATTTCTTACAATTTCAATAAGTGTCCTAATTCCTGGGGCTGTAATGCTGTCGTCGTTAGTGACCAGTATCAATGGTTTTTTCATTTTGACTAAAAAAATTAACATAAAAAGTAACGCTAAAATACGTAATTTTATATGTAACTTTTTATTTTTACATCTTTAACAAAAAATTATG
>DATEDY010000389.1:0-6236 GCA_035281405.1 Flavobacterium sp. | reverse complement strand
TAAAAGCCGGATTTTCCTATATAAAGACATTCGTATTAAGCAATCTTATTACGTTTTCTGTCATTTTCACTTAAGTAAATCTTACGTAAACGTAATGATTTCGGAGTAACTTCAACATACTCATCTTTCTGGATGTACTCTAACGCTTCCTCTAATGAGAATTTGATAGCAGGGATAATCTTAGCTTTATCATCCGCCCCTGATGAACGTACGTTAGTTAATTTCTTTGTCTTAGTTACGTTAACAACCATATCATCACCACGTGAGTTCTCTCCAATTACCTGACCTTCGTAGATATCTTCATTCGGATCAACGAAGAATTTACCTCTGTCTTGTAATTTATCAATCGAATAAGGAATCGCTTTACCATTCTCCATAGAGATTAAAGAACCACTTAAACGTCCTGGAATTTCACCTTTGAATGGTTGGTACTCCAAGAAACGGTGTGCCATAATAGCCTCACCAGCTGTAGCAGTCAATAATTGGTTACGTAAACCGATGATTCCACGTGATGGAATGTTGAATTTAATGATCATACGGTCTCCTTTTGGTTCCATGCTTAACATTTCGCCTTTACGTACCGTTACGAACTCAACCGCACGTCCTGAAACGTTCTCTGGTAAGTCAATAGTCAACTCTTCAATTGGCTCACATTTAGCACCATCAATTTCTTTGATGATTACCTGTGGCTGACCAATTTGTAACTCATATCCTTCTCTTCTCATTGTTTCAATTAAAACGGATAAGTGCAATACACCACGTCCGAATACCATGAATTTATCAGCAGAGTCAGTATCATTAACACGTAGTGCTAAGTTTTTCTCTAATTCTTTAGCCAAACGGTCTTTAATGTGACGAGAAGTCACAAACTTACCTTCTTTACCAAAGAAAGGGGAATCATTAATAGTAAACAACATACTCATTGTTGGCTCATCAATAGCGATAGAAACCAATGCTTCCGGGTTCTCGAAGTCAGCAACAGTATCCCCGATTTCGAAATTTTCCAAACCAACGATAGCACAAATATCTCCGGCAACTACTTGAGTTACTTTAATACGTCCTAATCCTTCGAATGTATGTAATTCTTTGATTTTTGATTTAGAAATCGATCCGTCTCTTTTTACCAAAGAAACATTCATTCCTTCTTTCAAAACACCTCTTTGTAAACGTCCGATAGCAATACGTCCTGTAAACGAAGAGAAATCCAAAGATGTAATCAACATCTGAGGCGTTCCTTCAGAAACTTTAGGAGCAGGCACATTTTTCAATACCATATCCAATAAAGGCTCGATGTTTTCCGTTTGGTTTTTCCAATCATCACTCATCCAGTTGTTCTTAGCCGAACCGTATACAGTAGGGAAATCCAACTGCTCTTCAGTAGCACCTAATTCAAACATCAAGTCGAAAACTTTCTCATGAACTTCTTCCGGAGTACAGTTTTCTTTATCTACTTTATTGATTACTACACATGGCTTTAAACCTAAATCGATTGCTTTCTGCAATACGAAACGGGTTTGTGGCATTGGCCCTTCAAAAGCATCTACTAATAAACAAACACCATCAGCCATGTTCAATACACGTTCTACTTCCCCACCGAAATCGGCGTGGCCCGGAGTATCGATAATGTTGATTTTTGTCCCTTTATAAGTAACTGAAACGTTCTTAGAAGTAATCGTAATTCCGCGCTCGCGTTCCAGGTCGTTATTATCAAGAATTAAATCACCTGTGTTCTCGTTTTCACGAAACAACTGACAGTGATACATGATTTTATCAACCAACGTAGTTTTACCGTGGTCAACGTGCGCAATAATCGCAATATTTCTAATTGATTCCATGTGTTTTTTTTTGTGGTGCAAAAGTACGATTATTTTTTACATAAAAAACATTTTTAATTCAAGTGCTAAATACTTAACAATTAGAACATAATAAATAAACAGTATAGCTTCAGACTAGAGAATAAAAATATTCCGGACATTCAAAATTATTTTTACTTTTATACAAACTTTTAACAGAATTCACTTACATGCAAGCCAAAACCATAACCGAAGTCATCGAAATCTTAGACACTATTGTTGAAGAATGCAAAAACACAAACAACCCCTTGGGCTATTTTGCTGTTTTATACCGAAAAGTAACCATCAATGTCAAAGACGGTATTTTAAACCACCGATTTGAAGACAATGCAAGAATGGAAAAACTGGATGTTATATTCGCCAACCGTTATTTCAAAGCTTATTTTGACTATAAAGAAAAGAAAAGCATATCGAAATGCTGGGAAATAGCATTCAAAGCAGTTTCTAAAAAACATTTGGTCTTACAATATCTCCTTACCGGAATCAATGCTCATATCAACTTAGACTTAAGCATTGCCACAATTGACACCATTGAAGACAATGCATTGGAAAACATTCAAAATGATTTCAACCATATCAATAAATTGCTTTCCAACATGACCGATGAAGTAAAACAGAATATGGGTGTAGTCTCTCCGATGTTTGGTTTATTAATGCCATTAGCAAAACAATGGGATGATAAATTGATTCAGTTCAGCATTCAAACTGCAAGAGATGGTGCGTGGTTATTTGCAAAAGAGTTGAAGGCAGCACCTGAGAAAAGAGTCACTTTAATCAAAGAAAGAGATACACTGATAGAAACCTTAGGATTTAAATTACTAAATCCGGTAAGAACTCTACAATGGGTATTGAATTTAATTTTATGGTGTGAACGCGGAACGGTAAAGTCAAAAATTGAAGCCCTTGAGGGCAAATTGGAAGCAGAACCAGTACTGGCATAAAAACAAAAAAGCCCTGCAAATGCAGAGCTTTTGAGTAAATTTTGAACACTAATTGAATTATAAAGCAGCTACGTGTCTAGTCAATTTTGACTTTAAGTTTGATGCTTTATTATCGTGTATAATGTTTTTCTTAGCTAATTTATCAATCATAGAGATAACATTTGATAATTTTGCAGCAGCTTCAGCTTTGTCAGTAGTTACACGGATTGCTTTGATAGCGTTACGCGTAGTTTTGTGCTGATATCTGTTTAAAACTCTTCTTTTCTCGTTACTTCTAATTCTTTTTAGAGCTGACTTATGATTTGCCATTTTCCTTTAATTTTAATTGTAATAATTATTTATAAACTATCAGTTAAAAAAGAAAAACCTCCCACAACTGCTTTCACAATCACTTTGGTTTTAACTAATAAAATAATGATTCGAGACACAAACCATTATTTTATAAAACTTATTTACAACTAATTTTGTAGCCCGTGGGGGAATCGAACCCCCCTTACCAGGATGAAAACCTGGCGTCCTAACCGATAGACGAACGGGCCATCACATTATTAATTTCAATATTTCAAAAATTGTAGCCCGTGGGGGAATCGAACCCCCCTTACCAGGATGAAAACCTGGCGTCCTAACCGATAGACGAACGGGCCATCTACATACTCTGAACTCTATAAGAGTGCTCATTTCCGTATTGCGAGTGCAAAGATATACACATTTTTTATTTCTGCAATAGCTCTCGCAACTTTTTTTAATATTTTTTTTCTCCTTTTTAGTAAGCCTTTGCAAATAAGACTCTTCCGTTTGAAGGTTTTCCTGTCAAAATACAAACTCCAACTTCTTCTTTTCTGTCCAAAGGCACACAACGAATAGTTGCTTTAGTCAAATCTTTGATCTTTTCTTCTGTCTCAGCAGTTCCATCCCAATGCGCCGAAACAAATCCTCCTTTACCATCTAAGATTTCTTTAAACTCATCAAATGAATTTACTTCTGTAATATGCGAATTTCTATAATCAAATGCTTTTGTATACAAACTCTTCTGAATTTCTTCTAATAAGTCACTAATATAAGCAGTCACATCAGACGCTGCAATTACTTCTTTAGACAAAGTATCGCGACGAGCCACTTCAAATGTTCCGTTTTCTAAGTCTTTCGGACCAATAGCAATACGCACCGGCACACCTTTCAATTCCCATTCAGCAAATTTAAAACCTGGTTTCTGCGTTGTTCTGTTATCAAACTTAACCGAAATACCCAACTTTCTGAATTTAGCCTGCAACTCATTCGCTACCGCAGAAATCTTATCCAACTCCTCATCCGATTTAAAAATAGGCACAATTACCACTTGAATAGGCGCTAAATTTGGAGGCAACACCAATCCGTTATCATCAGAATGCGTCATTACCAAAGCTCCCATCAAACGAGTAGAAACTCCCCAAGAAGTTCCCCAAACATGCTCCTGCTTACCTTCCTGATTGGCAAATTTCACATCAAAAGCTTTCGCAAAATTCTGACCTAAGAAATGTGACGTTCCTGCTTGCAAAGCCTTTCCGTCTTGCATCAAAGCCTCAATACAATAGGTTTCATCAGCACCGGCAAAACGTTCTGTTTCTGTCTTCACTCCTTTTACCACCGGAATAGCCATGAAATTTTCAACAAAATCAGCATATACATTCATCATTTGCACTGTTTCATCCAATGCTTCTTGTTTGGTAGCATGCGCCGTATGACCTTCCTGCCATAAAAACTCAGCTGTACGTAAAAACAAACGCGTACGCATTTCCCAACGCACAACATTCGCCCATTGATTGATTAACAATGGTAAATCTCTATACGATTGTACCCAGTTTTTATAAGTACTCCAAATAATCGCCTCACTGGTAGGACGAACAATCAGTTCTTCTTCCAGTTTCGCATTCGGATCAACCATCAACTTCCCTGGTCTTGATTCATCGTTCTTTAAACGGTAATGCGTAACAATAGCACATTCTTTCGCGAAGCCTTCTGCATTTTTCTCTTCAGCCTCAAACATACTCTTTGGCACAAATAATGGAAAATAGGCATTACTATGTCCCGTTTCTTTAAACATTCTATCCAATTCTGCCTGCATTTTTTCCCAGATTGCATACCCGTAGGGTTTAATAACCATACAGCCTCTTACACCAGAATTCTCGGCTAAATCAGCCTTGACAACCAGTTCGTTATACCATTTAGAGTAATCTTCTGCACGCTTCGTTAAGTTCTTGCTCATATTGAATAGTTTGGCACAAAAATTGTGAAATGTTAAATATTATAATAATTCGACAAAACTAACTATTTTTGAGTTGTCCAACAATAAATTTTAAAGATTATGAGAGCAAAATACTTTTCTGTTAAAGGAGCAATTATTAAATCCTTTGTTGGATTATTGGTTTTAACAACGGCCTCCTGTGGTTCGTACAAAAATGTATCTTACTACGAAAATGACGGCATCTACGGAAACGACAAAAAGGAATCTGTTGCCAGAACAACCGAATCCAATTCGGCGCCTGTTGACGACTCCAATAAAAAGTACAAAGAATATTTCGGCTCCAATGCCGACAATTACAACATTGAATCATCTGAAGTTTTTACAGATGTGGAAAGTTATTCTACCGAAGGCGACACTACCGAAGTAAAAAATCAAAAAAGCTATGCCAGTTGGGGTGAAAACTCTAGCAACGTAACCATCAATGTATATGAAAACAACTGGGGATGGGGCAACTCATGGGGCTGGAATAACTACTGGGGTTATCGACCATGGAGAACTTACTGGGGTTGGAATTCTTACTGGTGCGATCCATTTTGGGGCGGATATGCGTATTACGGACCGTCTTACTACTGGAATGGTTGGTATAATCCATATTACGGTGGTTACTACGGAGGGTACTATGGTAACGGATACTACGGAAGAAATTATGCATATAATGGAGGCAGAAGAAATGTAGCTTACAACGACAGATATGGCAACGACTATATCGAAAGAAGAAGATCATCTTCATACAACAACCAAGGATACACTTCTAGCCCAAGATCAATTGGAACAACTCCAAGAAGAAGAAACTTCGACAATCCGTCGACAGGCACTATTGGGAACAGCAGCACATCAATTCCAAGACCTCGAATGGCTACGCCAAGAAGTTCTGAATCACCAAGAGATTATGATGGCCCAAGAAGCTCTTCTCCTAGAAGTTCTTCGCCCAGAAACACTTCACCAAGATCAACTGACTCACCAAGAAGCTCTTCACCTAGATCATACGAATCTCCAAGAAGCTATGAATCCCCAAGAAGCTACGACTCTCCTCGTTCATCGGGAAGCGGAAGTAATTCTAGCGGCGGAGGCAGCTACAACGGAGGTGGAAGAAGCGGAGGACGCAGATAAATAAAACCAACAAACCTATACAATCATTCTATATAAGTATTTTGTATGGGT
>DATEDY010000388.1:0-4303 GCA_035281405.1 Flavobacterium sp. | reverse complement strand
AGTCAAATCCTTCTTTGTAGGTAAGAATCACATCAAAGCCATTTTGGATCAGCAAGATTGCATTGGGCTTCGCGTTTATAATGGTTATGATTATGCAGAGGCGAGAATGAATCAGGTTTTCATTGGGGTCAACACGGATGAAAATGACATGAAAGGATTAATTGTTAACAAATCGGCTATATGCCCAACAATTTGCCCTGAAGACAGCATTATGGATTAATAAAATTACTTAAATTTGTCAGTAGATAAGACCTATTTTTATAGGTCTTATTTTTAAGCAATCCCTATGCATCCTTACTATTACTTTTGTTACCTCAGTATCTTCCTAGGTTTTGTACCGTTAAGCCTGTTTTTGATATCAAAAAACAAATTAAGTAAAGATGTTTTTCTTATTCTACCCTTCCTGGCACTTACCTTTTTTGCCAGTACCTATGAATTGATTTTTACCCTTATACTCAAAATTGAACCTTATACCTGGTTTAAAGTATATACTTCCTTAGAATTTTTCTTTTTACTGCATTATTTTTACAAGCTATTGCGTCAGCGGTACAAATACCTTTATCTCTTTTTTGGTGTATTGTACACTGCCTGTTTAGGTCTCATTGCGTTTCATGGAAAGATTGACGTTTTCATGGATGGCGATGGGTATTTACAAGTTATCGAATCGGTTTTTGTCATCACCGCCATACTTTTATGGATGCAATATGCTTTCATTCGCTTACAGGAAGATTCTTTATTAAAATATTCCCACTTTTATTTTATATCCGGATTATTATTTTACTTTTCGGGAACCTTATTCCTATTTCTTTTTGGCCATTTTGTTCTTGGAAATGCGGAAGAATTTGTGGAATACTGGATGTTGAATTTGTTTTTTAATATCATTTTTAAACTCTTATTATTGGTAGGCATTTGGAAAGCACGGGTACAATAGATGCGATAATATGGATAGGCACGGCAGTCATGGTATTTTTTGCCATGGGATTGGTGTTTTTGGTTTTGTTTTATCAGAATTACTTCATCAAGATGAAACGCAAAGAAGCCGAACTCCTACTGAAATCCTCACTGGAGAGTGAGAAGCGCGAGCGTATGCGGATTGCTGCTGATTTGCATGATGGTGTTTCGGGTGATTTGAATGCCATTCGGAATTACCTTTCGATATTGCACAGAGCAGAAAAAGACGCTGAAAAGCAGGAACTATTTTCAGAAATCAAAGAAGGAGTCGAAGCTGCCTTAGAAAATACAAGACAAGTATCATATAAACTCATGCCACCCTTATTGGAGCTCGCAGGGTTTCAACCTGCTTTAGAAGATTATTTTGAAAGACTGACCACCAACTCCAAGATTGCTTTTGAGGTAGTGTGCCAATCGGAGTCTCCTAATTTCATTCACGAAACGGCTTATGAATTGTTTCGTATTGTACAGGAATTGACCACAAATATGATCAAATACGGCGCCGTTACCCATTGTTTGCTCCTACTGTCTTCATCCGACAGCGCCCATTATATTGAGATTATAGACAATGGAACACCGTTTGATTTTAGCGCAGCCCTGAAAGCTTCGAAAGGCAGCGGGCTAAAGAACATCAGCTCCAGGCTCAAAGTAATAGGCGCCCAGCTGGAACAACTAGAAACCCCCAAAGGAAACCATTATAAAATTACAATAAAACGACAACTATGCTGAAAATAGGATTGGTAGATGATCACCGTCTTTTCCGGAAGAGTTTAGCTCTTCTTATTGATTCCATCGAAGGAGCAGAAGTAGTATTGCAAGCCGGAAACGGAAAAGAATTGTTGGAACAATTGGACTCGATTCAGGTCGACTTGATCTTACTGGACATTCAGATGCCCGAGATGGACGGATTTGAAACCTGCAGGCAGTTGCGCAAGCACTATCCGGATGTCAAAATTCTAATTATATCTCAGCTTACCACCAAAGAGAGCATCCACAGAGTAATGGAATTGGGTGCCAATGGTTTTTTTTCCAAAGATGCGGAGCCCGAGAAACTGGAAAAAGCCATCCGTGATATTCGTGCGAAAGATTATTTTTTTGATGATGATCTGGCTTCGGTAATTCGTGAAGCGATACTATGGGAAAAGCGTTTACCGGCTAATCTTTTAGCCTCACCAGTTGCCATTACCCATCGTGAAATGGAAGTTATCCGAATGGCCTGCAAGGAATACAGCAGTGCTGAGATTGCAGAACAGCTGTTCATTAACGTTCGTACCGTGGAAACCCACCGCAAGCGTATCATGGAGAAGACTGAATCCAAAAACTTCATTGGTGTGGTTTTGTTTGCCTTGCGTCATGGGTTGCTGGTTATGGATGAGTTGTAGTGGGATTGTTGGATTGTTAGATTGTTAGACTACTTAGGCATTTTATCTTTTATATTAAAAAAACCTGGCATTTGGTGTTAGGTTTTTTGTTTTTGGGCCGAATGCAAATTCAGTATAAATACGGATTGTTTGGTGTTGGGTTATGGGGTATATTGTTGGCTTGTTGATGATTAGTGGTATAATCACAACTTCTTTCAGTAAAAATTCAGCAACTTATACAAAACATCTATGTCTGCAATCAATAAAAAGCAAGCTTTCAATCATCTTAAGAAATCATTAGACAATTTCAATTTTATCCAGAAGTCAGAAAATTGTTCCAATGAGGCACAAACCAAAAAGTTTTTAATTGATCCCTTCTTTTTGCTTTTGAATTATGCACATGAAGATTTGATTCCGGAATATGAAGCTGATTTTGGCGAAAGAGTCAGCAACAAAGTAGATTATGCGATTAAACTGGGGCGGAAGGACATTATTATCGTGGAATGCAAGAAACTAGCCAGCAGACTTACCGACAAAGAAGCCGGTCAGCTTAGCGGTTACTTTCAAAACGCCAAGAATTCCAGAATTGCCATACTTACCAACGGAAGAGAATATTGGTTTTATTCGGATGTTGCTTTGATCAACACCATGGATTCCAAACCCTTTTTCATTTTCAACATTGAGAACTATACCGACAATGATATTGAAAGTCTTTTGGATTTTGATGCCCGAATTATCAATATCAATGAGATTATTGTCAAGGCACAGGAATCTGTTTTCATTGAGGATTTTGAGGTTACCTTTTTGAAAGAAATGATTGGTCCATCCAGTGATTTCTTGAAAATGCTTCATAAGAAAATGACATTCAAGTCGAAATACAACGAAGACAGAATGAAGGAGTTGATGAATTCTTCCCTTTTTAAATCCATTACGGAAAAGATCATTCTTCACGAAACCAAGACCAATTCGAAATCGGCGGGTATTATTACCACTGACGATGAGTTACAGGCCTATCATACTATACGGACACTTCTTATCCAGAATAAAAAAATCCCGAATTTGAGAATTGGTTACAGAGATCAAAAAGGCGCTTTCAACATACTGGTAGACGAGAATCAAAAGAAGACCGTGTGCCAATTGAAATTTACCGATTCGATAAAGAAGATTTACATTGGAAACAATGAGTATCCGATAACGCATCTTGATGATTTACTGAACTTTAAAAATGAATTGATTGAAAGGACGATTTCTTTTATTGATTAGGGAGTATGGAGCACGGATTGCAAATCCGCGCTATAGAGTAAAAACGCCGAAGGCCAATCCAATACAGTGCAATGCAAAGGAAGAACAAGGGCGGGAACAAGATGTAAACACATGACGCGTATAGCCAACGGTTATTGCTTTCAACATAATCCAGATTAAGTCTGATTGTTTGTTTCTTAGGTTCTCGATACAATTTTTCCTTCACTGCGTTGCGGTAAAATCACTCGAACTGACGGTGAGAAACTATGAATATATTATTCTTTCAGAGTCAGCAAGGATTATAAAATTCTTCATATTGCCCGGAATTGCAGAAACCAAAACCTCTTTTTGTATATTTGATTTAAATATAAACTCTCGGAGAAACAGTAGTCACACATATCAGAATTGTGGATAAATTAACTGAAATAATAGCATTTGTAAAAGAAGAGACTGGTTGTGAAACCGTATTTGACTATTCAGATATAGATCGTGATATTGGATGCACTGGTGATGACTTTTCAGAACTGATGGAGAAATTCTCAAAAATCTATGAGGTAGATATGAATTCGTATCTGTGGTATTTTCATCATTATGAAGAAGGAAATGGTTTAGGGAGTAGTTTTTTCAGGGCTCCTAACGAATTGGTTGACCATATTCCTGTAACTCCAAAACTGCTATGCGAATTTGCCCAAAAAGGAAAATGGGACTTGATTTACCCTGAACATGAACTACCTAAAAGACGTTACGAC
>DATEDY010000387.1:0-6215 GCA_035281405.1 Flavobacterium sp. | reverse complement strand
CGGGCTGTTCGCGCTACACGGTAGCTTGCTTCCATCCCTCACGCAGCTTAACACATAAAAAATGTCATACCCGAAAGTCATACTGAAAGCAGGTAAAGAAAAATCCATTCAACGTCGCCACCCTTGGGTGTTCAGCGGTGCTGTATATGGTGTAACACAAGAAGTTAATGATGGTGAAATGGTCGATGTGGTCGATTCCAATAACAATCATTTAGGCACTGGTTATTTCAGTGATAAAGGAAGTATTGTGGTTCGTATTCTGACCTTCGCTAAAGAAACTTTTTCTGAAATTTTTTGGAAAGATAAACTGGAATCGGCTTGGGAATTACGCATTAAATTATTAGACTTGGAAGTAACCAACGCCTTCCGTTTAATCCACGGTGAAGGGGATGGAATTCCGGGATTAATCATCGATTATTACGATAAAAATTGGGTGTTGCAGGCACACTCATCCGGAATCTATTTTCAAATCGAAAAAATAGCCGAAGCCATAAAGAATAATTTCGCAGGAAATTGCGATACGATTTATTGTAAAAGCAGTGGCACTTTGCCCAATACCGGAAAAGATTTTTTCCTACATGGCGATAAAGCTGAAACGGTAGCTAAAGAAAATAATATTCTATTTGCTGTTAACTGGGTTGAAGGTCAAAAAACGGGCTTCTTCCTGGATCAAAGAGACAACCGTAAATTATTAGGAGAATACGCCAAAGGCAAAAAAGTATTGAACACCTTCTGTTATACTGGTGGTTTTTCTATTTATGCCATGAGCGCCGGTGCCGAATTGGTCACTTCAGTGGATATCTCTCAAAAAGCAGTTGATTTGGCTGACAAAAACATGCAATTGAATTTCCCGGATTCCAATCATAATCCTGTCGCTTCCGATGTATTCGAATTCATGAAAGCGCACACACAACAATATGATGTGATTGTATTGGATCCTCCGGCTTTCGCTAAAAGTATCAAAAGCAAGCATACAGCAACACAAGCTTATAAAAGATTAAATATTGCCGGTTTGAAAGCATTGGCACCAAAAGGTATCCTGTTTACATTTTCGTGTTCTCAGGTTATTGACGATGTGTTGTTCTACAACACGGTTGCCGCTGCGGCTATCGAAACCGGAAGAAACATCAGGGTATTGCACAAACTCTCACAAGGCCCGGATCACCCAACCAACATTTACCACCCGGAAGGACATTACTTAAAAGGACTAGTATTGTTTGTTGAATAACGATTGTTAAAATGACAAAAAGGCCAAAGCAAAATGCTTTGGCCTTTTTTATTTAAAAAAATAAGCTAAATCTGACAAATATCATATTTAATCCATCCTGTATTAAGTTCCTTTGTCATAAGAAAACAAAATGTCTAAACTTAATTATTTAATTATGTCTGTGAATACTATGGAAAGACCTATGCCTGTTGATAAGGAAGTAGCCTGGGATAAAACCCGTGTAATTATGAGTAAAACTGATAAATTCGGAACTATAGAATATGTTAACGAAGTGTTCTCAGATGTTTCCGGTTATGAAGATTATGAATTAATGGCTCAACCGCACAATATAATCAGGCATCCTGACATGCCTAAAGTCATTTTTAAAGTGCTGTGGGATAATCTTAAAAAAGGAAATAATTTCCATGCAATAGTAAAAAATATGTCGAAATCAGGACGTTATTATTGGGTCATCACAGATTTTGATATAGCTAAAAATGAAGAAGGAGAAATTGTTCATTATTTTGCCAGAAGAAAAGCGGTTCCCGACGAAGTCATAATGAATCATGTGCAGCCTTTGTATAAAAAACTGCTCCAAATTGAAGAAGTCAGTGGGTTGGATGCTGCCGAAAAATATTTAATTGGTTTCCTTGAGGAAAAAGAAAAATCATATGTTGACTACATATTAGATATAATGCGCCAACAGAAAGAGAAAGAATTTGTTAAGCCGGTAATTCCTGTTGAGGAAGAGGAGGAAGAAAAACGAAGTTTTTTTAGTAGGTTTTTTGGTAGGTAAACAAAAAGAAAAGAGCTGGATCAATTTTCAGCTCTTTTCTTTTTGTAAAATATAAACTTACAAATTCGCAAAGAAATCATTGCCTTTGTCATCGGTAATAATGAACGCAGGGAAATCTTTTACTTCAATCTTACGAACGGCTTCCATGCCTAATTCTTCAAAGTCAACCACTTCAACCGATAAAATGTTTTCTTTGGCTAAAATAGCCGCTGGACCACCTATCGAACCTAAATAGAATCCTCCATAAGTAGCACATGCATTGGTTACTTCTTTAGTACGGTTTCCTTTAGCTAACATGACCATACTTCCTCCTGCTGCTTGGAATTCGTTCACATAAACGTCCATTCTTCCCGCAGTAGTCGGCCCAAAACTTCCTGATGGCATTCCGTCTGGAGTTTTCGCTGGTCCGGCATAATACACCGGGTGGTTTTTAAAGTAGTCCGGCATCGGTTTTCCGGCGTCTAATAATTCTTTGATTTTAGCGTGAGCTATGTCTCGAGCAACTATTAAAGTTCCGTTAAGTTTCAAACGGGTTTTGATCGGATACTTTGACAGCTCAGCCAATATTTCTTGCATTGGTTTGTTCAAATCAATCTCCACAGCAGGCTCTAAATGTGGTGCTGTCTCCGGTAAAAATTGCTTCGGATTGGTTTCCAATTGCTCTAAAAAGATACCGTCTTTGGTAATCTTCCCTTTGATGTTTCGGTCAGCAGAACACGATACACCCATACCAACCGGACAAGAAGCAGCATGACGAGGCAAACGAATCACACGAACATCATGGGTTAAATATTTACCACCAAACTGTGCGCCAATATGACTTTCCTGACAGATTTTCTGAACTCTTTCTTCCCATTCTAAATCTCGGAAAGCCTGACCGGCAATGTTTCCGGAAGTTGGAAGGTTGTCAAAATATCCCGCTGAAGCTTTCTTTACTGTAGCTAAATTCGCTTCTGCAGAAGTACCACCAATCACAATTGCCAAATGGTAAGGAGGGCAAGCTGAAGTTCCTAAATCCATGATTTTCTCACGGATAAATTCTTCTGTCGATTTCTCGTTCAATAAGGATTTTGTCTTTTGATATAAGAAAGTCTTATTCGCCGATCCACCACCTTTAGTCAAGAATAAAAATTCGTAAGAATCTCCTTTTTTTGCATAAATGTCAATCTGTGCCGGAAGATTCGAACCTGAATTTTTTTCTTCAAACATAGAGATAGGCACAATCTGCGAATAACGAAGATTTTTGTTTTGGAACGTATTGAAAATCCCTTTCGATAACCACTCTCCGTCATCTACACCGGTATATACGTTTTCTCCTTTTTTACCCATGACAATAGCCGTTCCGGTATCTTGACATGAAGGCAATTCACCATCTACAGCAACTACAGCATTTTGTAATAAATTGTAAGCTACAAAACGATCGTTATCGGTAGCTTCGGGATCGTCAATAATATTTTTTAGTTTTTGTAAATGTTTCGAACGAAGCATGAAAGAAACATCATTCATCGCTTCCTGCGCCAATAATTCCAAACCTTTAGGATCTACGGTTAAAATTTCACGGTCGCCTAATTGTTCTGTTTTTACATAATCAGAAGTTAATTTTTTGTACTGCGTATCGTCCTTTAAAATCGGATACGGGTCTTGGTATATAAAGTCCATGAAGTTATTTTTTGTTGCGTAAAGATAGCAATAATTACTAAAAAAGCCGATCAGAAATCGGCTTTGGAAATTTTATGGTTTAGGTGCTGTCACCAGTTTTTTTACTAAATCGGACTGCCCATACAGCATTTTTTCCAGTAGTGGTTTTAAGCTGTCAGGGAAAGAAACCCAAGGATTCGTCCCTAAATACAATTCTTTTAAGACTACCAGATTGTTCATCTCTTCCGGAAGTGTCTTTAGCTGATTTTCATCCAAATCCACCACTTTTAACTGTACAAGATTACCAATGGAATTAGGCACTTTACGAATTAAATTCTTCTCTACATTCAACGTCTGTAAGTTGGTAAGACTTCCAATCTCATTCGGAAGTACACTAATTCTGTTTTGATTAATGGATAATGAAGTAAGATTGGTCAAAGCACCTACTTCAATCGGAAGAATTTCGATTTTATTATTACCGGCATTAAGTACTTTTAAGGCTCTGCAATTTTCAAATCCTGGAAAAATAGCCTTGATGGTATTCGTGGAAAAATTCAGTTCGGTTAAATTAACCAATCCGCTCATTTCTGCCGGTAACTCATCAATTTTATTATTGCTGATATCCAACTTTCTTAATTTGGTCAACTTGGCAATGGAGGTCGAAATGTATTCCATTTTGTTGCGGCTCAATTCCAGTTTTTCAAGGGTAGCCAATTTGCAGATTTCAATCGGGAATCGCTGAATCTGATTGTTGTTCAAATACAACTCTTTTAACTTGGTCATCTTACTGATCTCAATCGGTAACGAAACGATTTGATTGTTGCGCAAATAGAGTTTTTCAACATTCACAAATCGGGCAATCTCCGGCGGAACTTTCGTAAGTTGTTTGTTGGAAAGATCTAAGATTTTTACTTTCTCTGGATTTTCTGCGTTAATGTCACTTTCTATAGCCATCTCTTCTTGTGCAAAAGACGAGAAAGGGGATAAGAAAAGCAGTACTACTAGAACAAAAATAGACTTTTTCATATGGATAAATTTGGGTGCGATAAAAATAATAATTTTGCTCAATACCAATCTAAAAAAATGTGTTTTTCAGATTAATTTATTGTAAACATCCTAAACTACTTACAGGATTAAAAAAATAAACTTGCGACTAGTATGGCAGTGATCACACAGATCAAATCTACTAATAACATCATACCTAAAGTATATCGGGTGTTTTTAATATTGACCGATCCAAAATAAACGGCAATCACATAGAAGGTAGTCTCGGCACTACACTGGAAAATACAGGCTAAACGACCTGTGAAGGAATCAGGGCCGAAGTTACGCATCGCATCAATCATGAATCCTCTGGAACCACCCGAACTGAAAGGACGTAACATGGCTACAGGCAACGAATCGGTGATTTGTTTACTCACACCAATATTCGAGAAAACAAAGGATATTCCGTTGCTGATGATTTCAAACAAACCACTGTTTCTAAAGAAAGAAATAGCAACTAACATTCCCATTACATAAGGAAAAATCTTCACTCCGGTATTCAATCCGTTCTTCGCACCATCCACAAAAGTATCAAAGATGGTCGTGTTTTTATCCGAGAATTTCGCTTCGTTCTTGAAGGCAAAGATGAGCGTAAATCCAATAATGGTAATCAACATTAATCCCGAAAGATTCCCGGTGAAATAATTTTTACCAATCAAATCCAAACGGTTGATGTAAAACAATAATCCGGCAATACCCGCTATAACAGTGGTAATCGCAACGACTAACGAAGCACTCTTGAAATTGATGCGTTGTTTGATACCAACTAGTATAAATGCGGCAATGGTTCCCACAAAGGAAGTAATGATACAAGGCAACATCACATCAGCAGGATTGGATGCGTTTTCGGCAGCGCGGTAACCGATAATTGATGTAGGTATCAAAGTCAATCCGGCAGCATGCAAACACATGAACATGATTTGAGCATCACTGGCTTTGTCTTTTTCAGGATTGATTTCCTGTAAACTTTCCATGGCTTTTAAACCGAATGGCGTTGCAGCCGAATCCAACCCTAAAAAGTTAGCAGCAAAATTCAACGTCATATAGGAAATCGATTCGTGATTCTTCGGAACGGTTGGAAAGACTTTAGAGAAAACCGGACTCAGTTTCTTCGCTAATTTTTCGGAAGCTCCGGAAATAATCAGTAATTCCATCAAACCACAAAAGAAAGCCAGATAGGCAATCAACGGAATAATCAAATCAATCAAACTGTTTTTACACGTCGGCAATAATCCGTCCGATTTTTGCACACCACTGAAGACTTTTACAGTTTGGTTTTTATACACATAAGTGGTATCGGCATTGATAGTATCACGATTGACAATCATGGTCATGTCGGGCGCTTTCTCAATACTGTCAGCAATAAATTTTGGAACTTGTTTTAAGTATTGCTCTGAAATTAAAATTGGTTCATCTTTTTTTCCATTCAATACATAATCGATAGAATAACTGTTTCCGGTAAATAAACTTACCACCACAAAAAGAATAGACGAAATAAAAATTACGAGCCAAAATCTGCTTAAAACCATA
>DATEDY010000386.1:0-4858 GCA_035281405.1 Flavobacterium sp. | reverse complement strand
GTGTTGACTGGAATTATCATTATTATAGCTGATAAATACGTATAATAAAATGTCATTAGATACCATTTCATTATCAGGAAGAAAAAAAGAAGTCTCTAATAAAAAGATGACTTTCTTCGAAAGTTTGTACATAGTTGCCATCGCAAAAGGATTGGTAATTACAATCAAGCACTTATTCAAAAGAAAAGTAACCATTAAATATCCGGAACAAAAACGTGAGTTCAGTCCGGTATATCGTGGACAGCATATGCTAAAACGTGATGAGCTTGGACGCGAAAACTGTACCGCTTGTGGTATGTGTGCCGTAGCTTGTCCAGCAGAAGCAATCACCATGACTGCTGCTGAACGTAAACCGGGAGAAGAACACTTGTACCGCGAAGAAAAATATGCTTCGGTATACGAAATCAATATGCTGCGTTGTATTTTCTGTGGTTTGTGTGAAGAAGCGTGTCCAAAAGATGCTATTTACTTAACCGAATCGAAAGTAATCGTGAAATCAGCTTCTAACAGAGAAGATTTCATCTACGGAAAAGATAAATTGGTAATGCCGCTAGAAATGGCTATTAAAAATTCTAAATCAGTTAATTAATATGTCGTTACTAACTATATTCTATATACTGGCTGCGGTAACTTTAGCTACCGGATTTATGACAGTAATCAGTAAAAACCCAATTCATAGTGCTATTTATTTAGTAATGTGTTTCTTCAGTATAGGAGGACATTATTTACTGTTCAATGCGCAATTCTTAGCTATGGTGCATATCATTGTATATGCAGGAGCCATTATGGTATTGATACTTTTCACTATCATGTTGATGAATTTGAATAAAGATAATGAACCCATTAAATCTAAAGCCTCAATATTTGCAGCTGTAATCGCCTTCGGCTTACTATGTTTCGTAATGTTAGCTGCTTTTATTAAAGCAATGCCGAAAATTGAAACGTATCCGTCTTCTGGACAAGATTTTCAATCCATTAAGGTTTTGGGTAAAGTATTGTTAAACGAATACATGATACCTTTCGAATTCGTATCCATCCTTTTGTTGGTTGCTATGATTGGTGCGGTATTGTTGTCTAAAAAACAAAAAACAGTTCAGTAAGATGGGAAATATACTTAATGAGATAGGAATTGAAAATTACATTTTTTTGAGTGTAATATTGTTTTGTATCGGTGCTTTCGGAGTGCTGTACAGACGTAATGCAATCATCATGTTTATGTCAATCGAAATTATGTTGAATGCCGTAAATCTTTTGTTGGTGGCTTTTTCTACCTTACATCAGGATGCAGAAGGACAAGTGTTCGTGTTCTTCTCCATGGCTGTGGCTGCTGCCGAAGTAGCAGTTGGTTTAGCAATTCTGGTTTCTATTTTCAGAAATACAGGATCGATTGATATTGATAATTTAAAGAATTTAAAAGGATAAATACTAATGGAGAAAAATGTAGCTTTAGTATTATTGTTAGCGCCGTTATTCGGATTTCTATTCAATGTTTTCGTAGGGAAGAAAGCCGGTAAAGGTATAGTTGGAGTAGTTGGAACCGCATCTATTTTGGTTTCGTTCCTAGCCACTCTGTTTTTCTTTTCTGAACTTAATGCAAATCCGGGTCAACCGATTGTGGTCGATTTATTCCAATGGATTTCTTTTGAAAAATTCAATGTTAACTTTTCTTTCCTGTTGGATCAGTTGTCGGTATTGTGGTTGTTATTCGTAACCGGTATCGGAACTTTAATCCATATGTATTCGGTAAGTTACATGCATGATGACGAAAACATGCACAAATTCTTCGCTTACCTAAACCTATTCGTATTCTTCATGATTACTTTAGTAATGGGAAGCAATTTGTTGATTCTTTTCATCGGATGGGAAGGTGTTGGGTTGTGCTCGTATCTATTAATCGGATTCTGGTATAAAAACCAAGATTATAATGATGCAGCTAAAAAAGCATTCATCATGAACCGTGTGGGTGACTTAGGTCTGTTAATCGGTTTATTCATTTTAGCATTCGTTTTCGGTAGCTTGGATTACCATGTGATTGCCGCAAATGCTTCTGATCTTAAAATTATTGCAAATAATGAAGGTTTGATCGCTTTAGCTGCACTTTGTTTATTCATCGGTGCTACTGGTAAATCAGCTCAAATCCCTTTATACACATGGTTGCCTGATGCGATGGCGGGACCTACGCCGGTTTCGGCGTTAATACACGCAGCTACGATGGTAACAGCAGGTATCTTTATGGTGACAAGAATGCACTTCGTATTTGATTTGGCACCACAAGTACAAGACATCATCGCCATTATCGGGGCAGCAACTGCTGTGTTAGCGGCTTCAATTGGATTGGTACAAAACGATATTAAAAAAGTATTGGCATATTCTACCGTTTCTCAACTAGGGTTAATGTTCTTGGCTTTAGGTTTGGGAGCTTATGAAGTAGCAGTTTTCCACGTAATCACGCATGCTTTCTTCAAAGCTTGTTTGTTCTTGGGATCAGGATCGGTAATCCACGGATTGCACGGGGAACAGGATATGCGTAATATGGGTGGTTTGCGTAAAGCAATGCCTATCACTTTCTGGACAATGATGATTTCCACTTTGGCAATCTCGGGTATTTTCCCATTGTCTGGCTTCTGGTCTAAAGACGAAATTTTATTAACAGCCTTCCACGGAAATACTGTGTTATGGGTAGTGGGTTCTATAGCTTCTATCATGACGGCTTTCTATATGTTCCGATTGATGTATCTGACTTTCTTCGGTGAATTTAGAGGAACAGAAGAACAAAAACACCATTTGCATGAAAGCCCGGCTCTAATTACTATTCCATTGGTAATTTTAGCAATCCTTGCTGCAGTTGGTGGATTAATTAGCTTGCCAGGAAACAGCTGGTTGAATCATTTTATGGCGCCATTGTTCAAAAAAGCACACGAAGCACATCATTTGGATGGTACTGCTTATGCTTTAATGGGCGTGGCTACTGTAGGAGCTTTAATCGGAATCGGTATTGCTTATGCTAAATACATCAAGAAATCTGAAGTTCCAGCTCAAGATGAAGATATTAAAGGAATTGCTTCGGTTTTATATAACAAATACTATGTAGATGAAGTTTATGATGCCTTATTTGTAAATCCGTTGAAACGCTTATCTCACTTCTTCAGAAATTATTTTGAAGTGGTTTTTTCAGAGGTGGTGTTTGGATTCGGTAAAATTGCTTCAGCCATGGGTAACCAAGGTAAAGCAGTGCAAAACGGAAGTGTTGGATTTTATCTGTTAGCTTTCGTAGTAGGTGTGGCGTCGATTTTAGTTTGTCTATTTTTAGTTTAATAATTACGCATAATGAACGTATCAATTATACTCATTTTATTATTGTTTGGAGCTCTGGCAACATATTTTTCCGGAGATAAATTAGCTAAATCGGTAGCTTTTATTGTAAGCTTAGCTTCTTTTGCTGCTTCAATTCTTATTTTAAACCAACACAATGCAGGGATTTCTTCTGACTTTACTTTCAGATGGATTACTAATCCGAATATCTTCTTAGCTTCAAAAGTTGACGGACTATCAATTGCGATGGTGCTTCTGACAACGGCTTTAACGGCTGTTATCATATTGTCTTCTTTTGGAAATCAATACAAAAACAGTAAAGCATTTTATGCATTAGTATTGTTCATGGCATTCGCTATGGTAGGTACATTCATCAGTGCGGATGCTTTCTTATATTACATCTTCTGGGAATTAGCATTGATTCCTATTTACTTTATCGCTTTAGTTTGGGGTAATGGTGATGCAGAGGAACGCAAAAGAGCAATCATAAAATTCTTTATCTATACATTAGCAGGTTCTTTATTCATGTTAGTGGCTTTCATTTATCTGTTCCAAAAAGCAGGTAGTTTAATGATTGGGGATTTGTATTTACTACACTTAACAGCAGAAGAACAATTCTGGATTTTCGGAGCTTTCTTCTTGGCTTATGCCATCAAAATTCCAATTTTTCCTTTCCATACATGGCAGGCAAATACCTATCAGATGTCTCCTTCAGTAGGTACAATGCTATTGTCTGGTATCATGCTGAAAATGGGATTGTATAGTGTAATCCGTTGGCAGTTGCCTTTGGCACCAATAGCGGCTAAAACATATATGGATGTTTTCTTAGTGTTGAGTATAATTGGTGTGGTGTACGGTTCAATTGTAGCCTTAAAGCAACACAACCTTAAAAAATTATTGGCCTATTCGTCTTTAGCACACGTTGGTTTGATTGCAGCAGGTACTTATACTTTGTCTTTAGACGGATTAAGAGGAGCAGTTCTTCAAATGATTGCGCACGGTTTCGTTGTGGTAGGTTTATTCTTCGCCGCTGAAGTAATCGAAAGAAGATTCAAAACACAGGAAATTGCGCAAATGGGTGGTATCCGAATTCAGGATGCGAAGTTTGCCGCTATGTTCATGATTATTATGTTGGCTTCGGTAGCTTTACCGTCAACGTTCAACTTCATCGGGGAATTTACCTTATTGTACAGTTTATACAATGTCAATATTTGGTTCGCAGTAATTGCGGGTACAACAATCATTCTTGGTGCGGTTTATATGTTAAAAATGTTCCAAAATGTAATGCTGGGTGAAGCTAATGCAAAACCGTTCGCTGCAATTACAATGCAGGAATCTTTAGTGTTTATTGTAATTATCGGAGTGTTATTGTTCTTCGGATTGTATCCAAAACCAATAAGCGACTTAATTACACCGGCTTTACAGGAAATTGTTGCCAAGATTAATTTTAATTTAAATATGTAATTTCTGAAGTGAATTCAGATTTATAATAGAAAAAGAATGAATACATTAATAGCGATATCAGGATTAGGAGTCATCAGTCTTA
>DATEDY010000385.1:0-5553 GCA_035281405.1 Flavobacterium sp. | reverse complement strand
GGCGAAGGATTTACAATGAAAGGAGTTGATGGAACAACAGCTGTTACCAATTCACAAAATTATGTTTTCACTGGTAAACCGAATAATGGTGATATTAATCTTCCTTTCGGAGCCGGACAAAAATACTTAGTGGGTAATCCTTATGCATCGGCACTTGATGCTGATGAATTCATTAGAGATAATATCAAAGATGGAGGAAGAGCCACAACGAATGTGATTAATGGGGCACTATATTTTTGGGATCATTTTGGAGGGTATTCTCATTATTTAACGGATTATGTTGGAGGTTATGCTACCTATACCTTAATGGGTGGAGTGGTTGCGGTTTCTAACGATCCTACAACAGCAAATACAGGTCAAACCGGAAATAAAATTCCTAAAAAATACATACCGGTTTCTCAAGGGTTCTTTGTAAGTTCATCGGTTGACAACACATTGATTGCAAACAATCCGAATTTAACTTCACCTGTGACTGGTGGTACTTTGGTCTTTAAAAACAACCAGCGAAAATTCGCCAGAGAGTCAGGAGGTAATTCTATATTTATCAGACCAGGGGAACCGATGGATGATTCGGCTATTGATGCACGTGAAAAAATCAGAATTTTATTTAAATCCCCATCTGGAACCTACAGACAGTTGCTTGTTGGAGCCGATCCTAATGCAAGCAGTTATTATGATTTAGCATATGATGCACCAATGCTTGATGCTAAACCGGAAGATATGTACTGGCAATTTGGTACTAGCAAATTCATTATTCAGGCGTTATCCAATTTTAATTCAGATCAAAAAGTGCCTTTGGGAATTAAAATAGAAACACCGGGAGTAAGCACTATTAAAATTGATCATTTAGAAAACATTGCCGATTACAAAGAAATTTATATTTATGATGTATTGACAGGAATCAGTCATGATTTAAGAGCATCTGATTTTACGATTACGCTTGCTAAAGGAGAATATCTGGACAGATTTTCACTGCGATTTGGAAAACAGTCGGTTGTTGTTCCTGAGTCATTGCAAGTTTATTTTGCTTCGGAAGATTATACGCTTAACATTAAAGGTAATCAATCAGTTATAAAAGAAGTGTACCTATTTACTATTCTTGGTCAATTGGCTGGGAAACCTGAAGTGGAAAACCCAACCGATATGAACATTAAAATACCGATTAAACACGTGGCTGAAGGTACTTATATCATAAAAGTAGTATCTGAAGATGGTGTGTATACCAAAAAGTTAATTGTTGAAAAATAGTTGTTAGTTGATTTTTAAAATGGGAAGAGCTCTCGATCATTGATTGAGAGCTCTTTCTTTATAAATGTACATTGTACGTTATTTTGTTTTCTTTACATACTGCGTTAAAATCACTATGTATTGACCTTCAACACGGCCTTCGATTTGTTCTGCATTATCCCATACTAATTTGATATTGTGTACCGCTGCTCCACGTTTTGCGGTGAAATTAGCGCCTTTTACATCTAAATCTTTGATTAATACTACAGAATCACCATCCAGTAAAATGTTGCCATTACTGTCTTTATGAATGATTTTACCTTCATCATCATCTCCTTCACCAGTAGCTTTTGCCCATTCTAAAGCTTCTTCATCCAGATACATCATATCCAGTAAATCATTCTTTTTTAAACGGGTTAACATACGCCATGAGACAATTTGTACAGGAAGATTTTCATTCCACATACTATCTGATAAACAATGCCAGTGATTGGGATCTGTTATCTCTGGGTTCTCAATTTGACTCACACAGGTTTTACAAGCCAGAATAGATTGTTCCAGACTTTCTGTGGTGTTTGGAGCAACGTTGAATACTTGCAAATCATGCTGATTGCCACATAATTCACAACTCGAATTACTTCGGTCTTTTAGTTTTTTTTCTATTGCGCTCATTATAAATTGAATACCATGCTGAAGTTAGCGTAGAATTGATTGTTAAGTTCTTCAAAACCACGTACGTTACTGTCATATTTTGCAAAGGGAACACCAAATTCTGATTGTAATCCAAAGCCTTCAGAGAAGAAATAGCGAACACCTAGATGACCACCGAAATTTTTAATTCCTAAGTCCAGACCAGGATAGATATCGATTTGTTCCGGTAGTTTCATTACGTTACCGATGTTGGCATTGAATCTCAATTTTGCATCGATACGATCTTTGAATTTTGGTTTGAAAGTCTCTCCTTCAATAGTAACTTCTTCTACATCTAATAAATACGAAGATGAAAAACCGATGGAGATATTTTCACCTAATCCAAAATCAGCACCCACATTAAGACCAGTTCCGCCGTTTTGAAAATTAGCACCAATGTGCATTTTTGTATCTCCTTTTCCAGTATAAGCTTGTTGTGCATTTGCAAAAAATGCTGAAAACACCAATAGAAGTGCTAAAACCTTTTTGTTCATATTTGTTGTAAATTAAAATCGGGACAAAGATAGTAAGTTCCTGTTAATTTCGTCCATTTTCCTCGGGATAGAGTGTATAAACGGGATCGCTTTGCCAAAATTGTTTGGTATTCACATCCATAACAGTAAGTGGTCCTTTGAAGGCAGCCCCCGTATCTACATTCCAAACATTGGCTTTATTGACAGGTATGGTTAGGCCAATTTGTGTTACCGGTGTATGGCCGATGTAGATTTCATGGTATAAATTCAGCCTTTTAGGAAAGAAAGGTGATTCTTTTTTAATTGTTGGATCAAGAGATAATGCTAATTCCCATAGCGTTCTGTCCCAGTAAAGCATTCTTGGAAAATGTTCAATTGTGACGCCTTTCAAATTGGTAAAACCGGCATGTATAAAAAGGCGGTTTTGATCGTCTATATGATAGTTTTGCAGTCGCAGCAAGAAATCGATATGTTTTTCCTTAATCACTTCGCTGATATTTTCATAGGCTTTTACGGTTGATTCACCTCCATGATTGTACCACATTGGGTTGTCGTGATTGTTTTGTAACCAATGCAAAACGAGCTCATCATGGTTGCCTCTCATAAAAATACAAGAATATTTTTTCTCCAAATCTATCAGAAAATCAAGTAGTTGCGGTGATTCACTCCAGCCGTCTAAATAGTCACCCAAAAATATTATTGTGTCATTCGGCGTTATCAAGACTTGCTCTAAAACTTGTTGTAAAGCTTTTAGGCCACCATGAATATCCCCAACAACTAAAACCCTGTTAATCATCTATTTACAATTTAACAAAATATGCGGTAAATCCTCAACTCTTTGTCGTAAAAGCTTTATAATTTTACTAAATTATAAAACACATCGCTTTTTAATTGAAAAAAAAGCAAATCCAAAACACAAATATTAATCCTTAAAATTTTGAAATTATGAAAACTTTAGTTTTATCTATCAGTTTTTTTGTATTGGCAGTGTCGCCTTTCACTTGTTCATCTGAATTATCAACTATCGCAGGAAGAGAAGAAGAAGAACAAATCTTGCAAGTAACTACTCAACAACAAGTTGAAATCGACCCAATCGTAATGCCTAAAAAACCATAATGTTAGTATAGCATTACAAATACAAAAATAGAAAGAATTAACCTCAAAAAAATGTAACATCATGAAAACTTTAGTTTTATCCATCAGTTTTTTCGTATTAACAGTTTCACCTTTTACCTGTTCTTCAGAAGTAATTGAAATTGTAGACAATCAAGAGCAAACACAAACAACTATTGATGGTGATCAAGAGAATGTTGAAATTGATCCGATTGTAATGCCGAAAAAACCGTAAGTCCCCACTTGATTTAGATTACAAATATTGAAAAATAACTTTAAAAATAGTGTGTTATGAAAACAGTAGTATTATCCCTTAGTTTCTTTGTATTGGCAGTTTCGCCGTATACATGTTCATCAGAATTATCAGAATTGGAAGGTAGAAAAGGATACCCTATTCCTAATTCTAATGCAACGGAACATTCGCAACATTTTCAAACTGTAGATATTGATCCGATTGTAATGCCTAAAAAGCCTTAATTTTTTTGCCACTGAAGTTTGCGAAATGTTAATCAACTTAAAAAAGTAAGTTCATGAAAATGTTAGTTTTGTCCATCAGTTTTTTTATCCTAACAGTTTCACCTTTTACCTGTTCTTCTGAGCTGCTTGAAACAAGTACTGTTCAAAGTCAATATGTGTCCCCTGATGACAATGATTATGAAGAAGAAAATGTAGAAATTGATCCTATTATAATGCCTACAAAACCTTGAATCGGTTGATTTTTGGATTTGAAAAGAAAAAACCTACAATTAAAGCTTAATTTTATACCATATTTTTTTTTAATGTAGTAGATTTGATATAATGATATATCAAGCTTAGCGAATTGAAAAAAATATATTATATACTATTTCTTTTTATCCTTTTTTCCTGCCGTGAAGAAAAAAACAATACTAACTCTATTTCCAGTGAAGAAATAGAATCCTTGCTTATTAAAGCAAATGATTTTGAAGTATCCAACAAGGAAAGAGTAGGGATTGCCAATCAGGTATTGATACTGTTGCAGAATCAACCCAATGATTCTATCAACCGGGCTCGTTATTATAAATTAGCGGGAAGGTTTTTTAACGCGGAGGATTATGCTAAATACTTGTTTGTTTGTAGGGAACTTTACAAAATGTCTGAGCAAGCTGGCGATACGCTGGGTATAGCGAGGAGTTTAAATTATATCGGTGATTACCACTACAGCCGATTTAAAAATGACAGTGCTTATTATTACTATATAAAAACTGAAAAAGCCTATTCGCACCTGAAAGGTAATTCAGAGGTACTACGTGTGAAATTTTGGAAAGCCAACATTTTATTACATGAGAAAGACTTTACAGGTGCCGAAACTGCCACGATAAGTATTTTAAAAGAAGCCAAAGTTGGAGACGATGCCCGATTGGTTTATGACTGTTATGTTACTTTAGGGAATGCTTTAGAAGGCCTAAACAATCTTGATGAGTCGTTAAAGTATTATCAAAAAGCATTCGAATCTTCGCTTGATCTCAAGAATGACCCGCAACACTTATTGCTAAAAGCGCAAGCCCACAATTTTATTGGAAGGTTGTATCTTAAAAAAGAGGAGTATGAAAATGCTATTTTTTATTTTAAGAGCGCACTTCAATTTGCCGATTTCAAGAAAACCGACCCGATAATGTATTCCAATTTGATTAACAATTGGGCGTATGCAAAATTGGAATTGAAAGACGATTCTTCTATTGCCATGTTTAATGAGGCGATACAAATCCGTGAAAAATTTAACAACATTCCGGGAATTGTTTCGAGTCGGATCAATCTTTCCAAGTACTATCTTTTTAAAAAGGATACTATCAGAGCATTGTACTACGGTTTGTCTGCTAAAAAAATGGCAAACGAAAGTAAAATTTTTGAGGATGAATTGTCTGCGTTGAAGTTATTGGCTAAAGTTGAGCCACATAAGAATGCTAAATATGTTTCCAGATACATTAAGTTATCTGACAGTTTGCAAGATGTGGAACGTTCTACCCGAAATAAATTCGCAAGAATAGAATTCGAGACAGATGAAATTTTAAGTCAGAAAAACAACATTGAA
>DATEDY010000384.1:0-14940 GCA_035281405.1 Flavobacterium sp. | reverse complement strand
ATGCTATTTGCTTTATAAATAAATAATTGTACTTTTGCACTCCCTTAATTGGGAATGGAATGTTTAATTAAAAAGTAATTATTGTGAACACATTAAGCTACAAGACAATTTCGGCAAACAAAGCTACTGCAGATAAACAGTGGATCGTTGTTGATGCTGAAGGTCATAACTTAGGTCGTCTTGCTTCAAAAGTTGCGATGCTTTTAAGAGGTAAGTACAAACCAAGTTATACACCGCACGTGGACTGTGGAGATAACGTAATTGTTATCAACGCAGAGAAAATCAACCTAACTGGAAACAAATTAGACGACAAAACTTATGTTCGTCACACAGGTTACCCAGGAGGTCAAAGATTTTTAACAGCTAAAGTAATGCAACAAAAAAACCCTGCATTATTAGTAGAAAAAGCTGTAAAAGGAATGTTACCTAAAAACAAATTAGGTGCTCAATTATTCCGTAATTTGAATGTTAATGTAGGTCCAGAGCACAAACATGCGGCTCAAACACCTAAAACCGTTAATCTAAACGATCTTAAGTAATGGCAGTTATTCACAAAATCGGTAGAAGAAAATGTGCCGTGGCACGTGTTTATGTATCAGAAGGTACAGGAAACATCACTGTAAACAAAAAAGCATTTAATGCTTACTTCCCTACTGCAACTTTACAGTACAAAGTAATGCAACCTCTTGCTATGACTGAAAACGCTTCTAACTATGATGTAAAAATCAATGTTTACGGAGGTGGTACAACAGGTCAGGCAGAAGCTGTACGTATGGCTATTGCAAGAGCAATGTGCGAAGTTGGAGAAGGAAACAGAGCAATCTTAAAACCAGAAGGCTTACTAACTCGTGACCCTCGTATGGTTGAGCGTAAGAAATTCGGTCAGAAGAAAGCTCGTAAGAGATTCCAATTCTCTAAACGTTAATATTTATTATTATTTATTAAAACTAAGTTATTGTTGCTTTTCCGCGCTGAGGCCGGAGACTAGTTTAGCATCTAAATGGTTAAGACCGAGAAAATCGCTACTCAACCATTGCTAATTCAACAGAACGTAAACTATTACAAAATGGCAAATAAAGTAGAAGTTAAAGACTTACTAGAAGCAGGTGTTCATTTCGGACACATGACTAGAAAATGGGATCCAAACATGGCCCCTTACATCTATATGGAGCGTAATGGTATCCACATTATCAATCTATATAAAACTGCAGCTAAAATTGAAGAAGCTAATGAAGCTTTGAAAAAAATCGCTGCATCTGGTAGAAAAGTACTTTTCGTAGCTACCAAAAAACAAGCTAAAGACATCGTTGCTGAAAAAGCAGCGGCTGCAAACATGCCTTACATCACTGAAAGATGGCCTGGTGGTATGTTAACAAACTTCGTTACTATCCGTAAAGCTGTTAAGAAAATGGCTTCTATCGACAGAATGAAGAAAGACGGTACATTTGACACTCTTTCTAAAAAAGAGAAATTACAAATCGAACGTTTACGTGCAAAATTAGAAAAGAATTTAGGTTCTATCTCTGATATGTCAAGATTACCTGCTGCATTATTCGTAGTAGATATCAAAGCTGAACACATCGCAGTAAAAGAAGCTCAAAAATTAAACATTCCAGTTTTTGCAATGGTTGATACTAACTCTGACCCACGTCAAGTTGACTATGTAATCCCTGCAAACGATGATGCTTCAAAATCAATCGATAAAGTATTATCATTAGTTACTGCTGCTATCACTGAAGGTTTATCAAACAGAACTTCAGAGAAAGAAGTAGAAGCTACTGAAGAAGCAAAAGTTGAAACTCCAACAGCAGCTTCAGAAGAATAAATAAAATAGATTCCAATCTCAATTCCAAGTTCCAACGAATTGTCAAATTTGATGATTTCTTAAAATTGGAACTTGGAATTTGAAGATTGGAATTTTTTACTTTTAAAAAACTTAAAAATTTAAAACACTATGGCAACAATTACTGCTGCAGACGTAAATAAATTAAGACAAACTACAGGTGCCGGAATGATGGACTGTAAAAAAGCTTTAGTTGAAGCTGATGGAGATTTCGACAAAGCTATCCAAATCCTTAGAGAAAAAGGACAAAAAGTTGCTGCTAACCGTTCTGACCGTGAGTCTTCTGAAGGAGCTGCTGTTTCTTTTATCAATGCAGACAACACTAAAGGAGCTATCATCACTTTAAACTGTGAAACTGACTTCGTAGGTAAGAATGAAGCTTTCGTAGCTTTAGCTAAAGATTTAGTTGAAAGAGCTATTAACTTTTCTTCTAAAGAAGAATTTTTGGCTTCAGATTTCAACGGAATTACTGTTGCTGAAAAATTAATCGAGCAAACTGGTGTTATCGGTGAAAAAATCGAAATCGGTGGTTTTGAAATTTTAGAAGGCGCTTTCGTTGGATCTTATGTTCACGTTAACAAAATTGCTGCTTTAACTGCAATTTCTACTCCAATTGCTAATGCTGATGTTTTAACTAAAGACATCTCTATGCAAGTTGCGTCTATGGGAGCTGATACTTTATCTTACAAAGATTTTGATCCTGCTTTCGTTGCTTCTGAACTTGCTGCTCGTATTGCTGTAATTGAAAAAGAAAATGAAGAAGCAAAACGTTTAGGAAAAACTTTAAAAAATGTTCCTAAATACATTTCTTTCTCTCAATTAACTGAAGAAGTATTAAAACAAGCTGAAGAAGATGCTAAAGCAGAATTAAAAGCTGAAGGTAAACCAGAACAAATTTGGGATAAAATTATTCCTGGAAAAATTCAACGTTTCATCTCTGACAATACTACTTTAGATCAAGAGAAAGCTTTATTAGATCAAAACTTCATCAAAGATGATAGTAAAAAAGTAGGTGCTTACGTTAAAGAATTCAATGTTGAAATTACAGGTTTCAAAAGAGTTTCTTTAGGATAATCAATATCTTAAATCATATAGAAAACCTCAGTCAATGACTGAGGTTTTTTTATTTCCTCAAATCCGCTATCTTTGATAAAAACCATACACATGTTTAAAACCAAAAAAGACATTGTTTTTATAATACTTACCGGAATTTTTATCACCAATGCTATCGTAGCCGAACTAATCGGAGGAAAACTAATCCAAATTGGCCCTTTCTTAATGAGTATAGGTATTTTACCATGGCCTGTAGTTTTTCTTACTACTGATTTAATCAACGAACATTTCGGCAAAGACGGTGTCAAAAAACTATCATTCATCACAGCCGGACTGATTGCCTATTGCATTATTCTGCTATTCATCGGAACCAAAATTCCTGCCTTCGAAACCGGACAAACCGTAAATGACTCCCAATTCTATGCCGTATTCGGACAAGGCTTATTTATTATGGTTGCCAGCATCATTGCTTTTTTGGTTTCACAATTAGTTGATGTATCGGTTTTTTGGATGCTTAGAAATAAAACCGGAAAAAAAATGATTTGGCTTCGCAGTACAGGATCAACAATTATCTCTCAGCTAATAGACAGTTTCATAGTGTCCGGAATTGCTTTCTGGCTGACAGGAAAAATTTCCACAAAGGATTACATCAACATGTCATTATCCGGATACACATTCAAATTAATTATAGCAATTGCCCTAACACCAATGATATATCTTGGCCATTTCCTAATTGAAAAATATTTACATTCAGAAGAAAAAACAACCTAAAAACAGTATTTCCAAAATCAGAGATAATCTCTATATTTGCAGGGCAAAATAAACAATCATGAAATACAAAAGAATACTTTTGAAGTTAAGTGGCGAGGCACTTATGGGAGACCGCCAATACGGAATTGACCCTAAAAGATTAGGTGAATATGCTGAAGAAATCAAACAAATTCATGATTTAGGTGTTGAAATCGCCATTGTAATTGGTGGCGGAAATATTTTCAGAGGTGTTGCCGGAGCCAGCAACGGAATGGATCGTGTACAAGGTGACTATATGGGAATGCTTGCTACTGTCATTAACGGAATGGCGCTACAAGGCGCACTGGAAGAGAAAGGAATGCTTACGCGTTTGCAAACGGCTTTAAAAATAGAAGCTATTGCAGAACCTTATATTAAAAGACGTGCTGTACGTCATCTTGAAAAAGGCCGCATTGTTATTTTTGGTGCGGGAACCGGAAACCCATACTTTACAACCGATACAGCCGCAGTACTAAGAGGTATTGAAGTAGATGCCGACGTAATTTTAAAAGGCACACGCGTTGATGGTGTATACAATGCTGATCCTGAGAAAAATGCAGATGCTGTAAAATTTGATTACATTTCGTTTGAAGATGTATTGAAAAAAGGCTTAAACGTAATGGACACTACCGCATTTACATTAAGTCAGGAAAACAAATTACCTATTGTTGTCTTTGATATGAATAAAGAAGGTAATTTGCTAAAAATTTGCAAAGGCGAAAACATAGGAACTGTAGTTAACATATAAATTTAGACAACTTAGACTTCATTGGCCAGACAAGATATAGTCATATGAAAACTCTAACAATCTGATAATCTAACAATCTAGAAAATGACTGAAGAAATTAATTTTATACTGGACAGCACAAAAGAATCTATGGAAGGTTCAATTGCCCATTTAGAAAAAGAATTTTTAAACATTCGCGCTGGAAAAGCAACCCCACAAATGCTGGGCGGGGTTTTTGTAGACTATTACGGCTCACAAACACCTCTTTCACAAGTGGCAAACATCAACACTCCTGATGCAAGAACCATTACGGTTACTCCATGGGAAAAAAACATGTTACAGCCAATCGAAAAAGCCATCATGATTGCTAACATTGGCTTCAACCCAATGAACAACGGTGACAACATCATCATTTCTGTACCACCATTAACAGAGGAACGCCGCAAAGATTTGGTAAAACAGGCTAAAGCAGAAGCAGAAGACGCTAAAATCGGTATCCGTAATGCACGTAAAGACGCCAATACTGATATTAAAAAACTGGAAAAAGAAGGCACTTCAGAAGATATTTGTAAAACTGCTGAAGAAAGCGTTCAAAAGTTAACCGATGCTTTTATCAAAAAGATTGACGATCATTTAGCAATAAAAGAAGCTGAAATCATGAAAGTCTAAGTGACTTCCGACATAAAATGTTAAAAAAATCCGCCCAGAGCGGATTTTTTTGTTGAAATATAAATTTATTGCTATTATTAACAAAATTTTAATAATTTTGATAGCCTTACAAACAAACCACTAACAAACTGAATAGCCCATGAAAACCACTAAACTACAGCTACTAATAGCCTTTTTCCTCGTTTTTCAAACCTACTTATTCGCGCAGGAAAATTTATTCGCTGGAATAGAAATTGGCAGTAAAGGAATTAAAATGTCTGTACTGGATGTTTACAACATCAAAAAAGGAAGTTATAACATCAAATCGTATTGGACAGAAAATGTCGGAATCGCAAAAGGAATCTCTATTGATGGTAATTTAACAAAAGAAGACATTGACAGAGCAGCTTCTGTAGTTCTTGAAAACTACAAAAAATTCAAAAATGAAATCAACGTACCGGATGCCAACATTTTCATTGTAGGATCTTCAGGCGTTGCTATGGCTAAAAACACTCAGGAATTGGTTGACAAAGTAAAATTATTAACCAACAAAGATCTTGAATTCATAGACGCACAAACCGAAGGCCGAATGCTTTTAAAAGGATGTATTCCTCCTGTGGACTATGAAAAATCAATGGTTTTGGATATCGGTGGTGGCAATACTAAAGGTGGTTATGTAGACGTTTTTAACAATGAGAACTTTGTTTTCTTTCCACTAAGCCTTAATTACGGAACCGTTACACTTACGGAAGCTGTAATCAAAAAAACCAGAAATGATGAATTAGGTGAATTTAACATTAAATCTTTCGGATTCCTACCAACCTTAAGAGAACAGGTAAATGCAATGTATGGCTCTAAACCTGTGGCATTGGAAAAAGAAAAAGTATATATGTCAGGAGGAGCGGTGTGGGCATTCTACACTCTTTATAACGGAGAAGCTAAAGAACACTTCAACGAATTCAGACTTGAGGACGTAATTAACTATGATGCCATTTTAAAGAATAATTTCAAAAAATTTGAGGATTTGGCAAAAACAGATAAAAATGTAGACAAAGTTCTAAAGACCTATTCTCAAAAATACTTAATCTCAGGCAGCAATATTCTACTTGTTTGCTTAGAGGCAATTCCTGATATCAATGACAAAAAATTGTACTTTGCTAAGGAAGGACAAATTGCTTGGTTGGTTTCTTACATCGCTGACCGTTCCAAAAAAGTAAAAAAAATATACTAAACACCCATTAATTGCTCATGGTTCCCCAAGCCATGAGCAATAAAAAACCTACTGTATGAAAAGTTACTTAAACTCATACTTTGATAATTTCAAAGGATTCTCAAGAGAGGTTTGGGTACTCACGCTTATCACATACATCAACCGAACCGGTGCAATGGTAATGCCTTTCTTAAGCAAATACCTTAGCGAAAATTTCTATTTTAACAATACCGAAATCGGGTGGATGCTTGTTTGCATTGGAGCCGGTTCTCTGGCAGGCTCATGGCTTAGCGGCAAACTTACTGACAAAATAGGTTTTTACACCATTATGCTCTCAAGCCTTTTTCTCACTGGCTTCGGAATTATTGCTCTGATGTTTCTGTATGATTTTATAGAACTTTGTATCGGTTTATTTATCATAACTGCCATAGCCGACATGTACAAACCAGCTATGTATGTCGCCGTTTCACATTTCACAAACGAAGCAAGCAGAACCAAAGCATTAACACTTATCCGTCTTGCTGTGAATTTAGGTATTGTTTCAGGGCCAATGATTGCAGGCTTATTAATTCGTAAAAACAATTACGACATGTTGTTTTGGATAGACGGACTAACCTGTGTTATTGCCATTTCTACTTTTATGTTGCTAATCGATGAAAGCAAGATATACAAGGCAAGAAAAAAAGTGCTTAGAAAGAAAAAAGAAAAAGAAATCATTAAAAACAGCAACGTACAAGACAGCAATTTCATCTTGTTTCTTTTTGCCAGTTTTATCACTGCTTTCTTATTCTTTCAGCTGTTTACAACAATACCGATGTACAACACACAAAAATTAAATTTAAGCGAGTTTCAAATCGGAATGCTTCTTTCCTTAAATGGCTTATTAATTTTTCTTTTTGAAATGCCACTTATTGATTATCTCGAAAAAAAGAAATACGTAGCAACTAAAATCATTCTTGTAGGGTCTGTTTTCATGACTACCGGATTCTTTTGTCTTTTGATTTCAAAATCTATCGGTATAATAGCGTTAAGCATTTCTTTTATCACTTTGGGTCAAATCCTGTTATTTTCATTTTCCAACACTTTTGCCTTCACCAGGGCGATGAGCGGTCATGAAGGAAAATATATGGCATTGTATACCATGAGTTTCAGTGCTGCACAAATCACAAGCCCAAAAATTGGCCTTACAGTAATTGATTCCTTCAGTTATTTCTCAAATTGGCTACTAATGGGTGTTGTTGGTCTTATTGGAATTTCACTTTATTATCTCTTGGATAAAAAAGTAAAAATGGAAACAATTCAGAAAAATATATCCTAAATTGCACATCGGGAAAACAACCTTTTAAAAAGCCATGTCAAAGAAAACTAGGAAACAAATCAACAATAGTTTCAAGATTATTATTATCCTTTTAACCACGACGCTCTTGGGCAGCTTTTTTTATATTTATAAAGTGTCTGACCGCTCAAGAAGCATGATTATTTCGTTAAGAGAGCAAAAAATGGAAATTCTAAAGGATTTGGAAAAAGCAGAAACAGTATTAAACCAAACCTTGACATCCAACCATTCCCTTTCTCAAAAATTACTATCTGAAAAAGCAAAAGTCAGAAAACTCATTACCGATCTTAAAAACAAAGATTTAACCGAAAAAACCATTGTTGTATACAAAAAAACAGCTAATGAAGTGGACGGAAGAATTCAATTGTTAACAAATGAAATTGATGATTATAAAAAGAAAATCGACAGCACGAAAACTGCTCTTAAAAAGGAAAAAATAAAAGCTGACACATTAATAAAAGTCAACAAAAAGCTGGAAACCAAACTTTCTTCAGCTTCAAAATTGTACTTCTACAATTTGCAAACTACTTCCTTAAAAGTAAAAAGTTCTGGTAAAAGCATCGAAACTGACAAAGCAAGAAGAGTTGATTTACTGAAAATAAGCTTCATGATTGCTGAAAATGAATTTGCAAAACCAGCAAAAAAAGATATTTACTTTCAAATCATTGATACTAAAAACAATGTCATCGGATCTAAGAAAACAGAAAAGTTCGGGAAAGATATTTTGACATACAGCGCCCACAGCAACGTAAAATACGAAAGTAAAACCACTAAGATAGAGCAGGAAATCCCAGTTACCGACTTAGAAGAAGGCACCTATTTTGTCAATGTTTTTGACAAGTCCAAATTAGTATTAAAAACCTCATTCCAATTAGAGTAACCCTAAAACAGCAAATAATCTGAAATCCAAAAGGTTAATTCAACCAAATACAGCTATATTTGTCGTTTAATCCCAAAATTTTAATGAGTTTTAAGAGCAATCCATTTTTTTTAATACTATTCACGCTGGTATTCCATCAGATTTCTTCAGCTCAGGAAAACAAAGTTGCACCGGAAAACATTATCAAAAATGTCATTTCCAAAACAACTGAAAACAATAGAAGTTTTGAAACACTAGCCTATACCAAACTCATTGCAACAGCAAACCCTGATTTGATTGAAGGAAAAATCGATTCCATCTATAAAACAAAACGAGGAAAAAAAATTTTGGTAGCTATCGATTCTTCCGATTATAATTTTAAAAGAAAAATCAGCAAACAGCATCTGTATCAAACAGAAAAACTCTCACGCTTTTACCACGACAAAACCAAAAACAAAGAAAAGATTCTGGCCACTAAAATGGCAGGTTTCAAAGAACCGGTTTTTGAATATTTTGCACTACAGTTACAACCTTTTTCACCTTACGACAGTAAATTCACCCTAGCTGAAAAGGATTTTACGAGTCCGATTTCTAACTCGGGTTTACAACGTTATGAATATACATTAGAGCCAGCAACTGAGTTAAGCAACCGAAAAATAATCGTTATCAGTTTCAAACCAAAATCGGGCAAAAAAAAGAATAAACTATCTGGAAAATTATATATCGATTCAGAAAAATTCAGTATTGCCAAAATGCAGCTGCAATCAGTAGGCATCATCAATGTGAATTCGGTACATGAGTTTTTTTTTGACACACAAAACAACAACTGGTTTCCACTAACATCAGTACTAACAGTCAAAAAAGGCAAAAGCAAAAATCCTGTGAAGATTTTGGGAGAAACCATAACCTTTGAAGGCAATGATCCGTTATTCCTTTCTGAAAACCCAAAAACAGCTTACGACTTTATCGAAGTACGATTTAAAACTAAATTTTACGGACTTAAGACTGACAATCTACAACCTTTAAAAACTAAAGGAATCTCTGTAGAAATTACAGACGGAGCAATTATTAAAAAAGAAAATCTTTGGTACGCACACCTCAATGACACCATCGATTTACGCAGTAATCCCACTTATGTTTCTGTAGATAGTTTAGTCGAAGCAAAAAAACTGGAACGAAAAATACGCATTGGCCGAAAAATAATCAAAGGATATTACCCCTTAGCATTCTTCGATTTTGACTTGCGTTATTTATTCAAATACAACAACTACGAGGGCATTAGAGTTGGCTTAGGAGGAGTTACCAATGAAAAACTGTCAAGACATTACAAAATAGAAGGTTATGCCGCATATGGAACTAAAGATGGGTTTTTCAAAGGAATGATCTCCAATTCTGTAAAACTGAATAAAAAATCAGAAACCTGGTTGGGATTTTCCTATAAAGATGATGTTTCAGAAATTGCAAATACCGGTTTCGAAATAGACAAAAAGGTATTTAAAATATACGACCCAAGGCCATTCAACATCAGTACTTTTTACAATCATGAGACTTGGCGTGGTTTTTTCGAAACCAAATTTTTACCCAAGACCGAAAGCATATTCCAAGTCACTCAAAGCTTTATCGAACCTAAATTCGATTATCAGTTTGAAAACAACAATCAACTATACACTCATTTCCACGTGACATTATTTACGGCTTCTGTACAATGGAATCCTTTCAGTAGATACATGCAAACACCTAACGGAAAGATTGAAATCGGAAAACGTTATCCAAAGTTTACCTTCCAATTTTCAAAATCATTACCGGGTCTTTGGAAAAACAACTTTGATTTTGGTAAAATAGATTTCAGGATGGATGTGCAGAAAAAATTCAACTCCAACCACAAACTTCTTTTCTTAGCGGAAGCTCAATATGCTTTCGGAGACACCCCGTTAACGCATTTGTACAACCATTCGCCAAATAACCTGAATAAGGAAAAATTACTGCAGCGTTTGACTTTCGCAGGGCGGGACAGCTTTGAAACGATGTATTTTAATGAGTTTTTCTCAAGTAAACTCGCCTTCTTGCAATTGGAACATCAATTCCCACGTATAGAAATCAGCCGACAGGTAAAGCCTTTATTTTCTTTGGTTACACGTTATGGGATAGGCACTTTGGAAAATAAAGAAAAACACCTTGATTTCGAATTCAAAACATTGGAAAAAGGATTTATGGAATCAGGTTTCGAACTGAACCAGATTTTCAAAGGTGTTGGATTTAATGCCTTTTACCGATACGGTCCAAATCAACTACCCAATTTTGAAGATAATTTAGCCATTAAATTAAGCGTACAGATTAACCTAGGGCTTAATAATTAATACCGAAGGTAAATTACTCAACCATACACTTTGCGAATCTACTATTTTTTTCCAACTATCTAAACTCACCACCATTAAATCCTGCTTAATCAGGAAAGACTGGGTTACGTTATCTTCATGAACCAAGGTAATATTATCCGGATGCTTCTTTTCCAGTGTATCGACAGCACTTTTAATCAGGAAATTGCTTTCAATTTGATTCTTAACATCCACCACATTCACTTTCGAATTATTATTGAAAATGAATTTCTGAATATAATCAATTAAAAAGGCATCTTCAGAAGTAAAGAATGGTACAAAAACCTTATCGGCATTATGCAAATCGTTATCCACCAAAATACCCAGCGGTGTTTTATTTTTAGCGATAATCTGACGCGTACGCTCATCAAAAATGGAGTTAGTAAACAAACCTTCTTTTCCAGTCAACTTATCTAATAAACGATCCGGATTAATGATTCTGGTTGTAAACCCAATCACTTTCCCTAAAATAGTTCCTTCAAAAATCGATTTACCCAAACCAACCAAAAGCAAGTCATAATCTCCTTTGGAGGCAATTTCTGCAATATCATTCTCAATATCAGTAGTTGCTTTGAATATCGTGCTAATAGGCTGATTTAAAGCTATTGATTCTTCAATGATAGGAACAAAGGTTTCTTCTTCATACTCTTCAATGTTATAACCATGCATTTCATCACTCACTGACAAGTGCATCGCTGTAATTGTAGAAGCTTCTTTTTGCTTTTTCACCAAACTGTTAGCTAATTTCAACAAAGACTTTCCCTTTTCATAATTACCAAAAGAGATCAGAATTTTATACTTGCTGTGATCGCTAACCACTTCTTCGGGAATAACCGCTTCTTCCGATTTAAAAATCCAGTTGATTAAATCCAAAGCCGGTCCCGTCATAAATGTGGTAACCAAAGCCATTATAACCATCATGGTAAATATTTCAGAAGTCAACACCCCTAAATCATATCCAATATTCAAAACCACAAGCTCCATCAATCCTCGGGTATTCATTAAAGCGCCGATGGTCAGACTTTCTTTCCAGTTTTGTCCCACAAATTTCGCTGCAAGTGCACTTCCGATAAATTTACCAACAACCGCAACTAAAATGATAAACCCGGTAATCTTCCATAAATATGGATCATTAATCAAACCTATTTGCGTTCGCAATCCTGTAAAAACAAAGAATAAAGGCAATAACAATATCACCGCCACGTCTTCTACTTTTTCAATAAAAACATTCCTGAACTTGGTAATTTCCGGCATAATTGCTCCAGTCATAAACGCACCAAATAAAGCGTGAATACCTATAATTTCGGTCGCATAAGAAGACAAAATCAATGTCAAAAAGAAAATAGCCACTACGGGTTTACTCAAATTCCCATTGTTAGAATACAAATCCCCTACTCTTTTCAAGAAAGGTTTTACCAAAAAAAGCATGACAATCACGTAAAGCACCGCCAAACCAATCACAAATAGCGAGCTGGTAAACGTACCTGCCTTAACGATAGCAATTACAGCAGCCAACAAACACCAAGCGGTAATATCATCGGCAGCGGCACAAGTAATCACAATAGTTCCCAATCTGGTTTTATGAATGCCTCTCTCTTGAACGATTCGGGCCAAAACCGGAAACGCAGTAATACTCATGGCAATACCCATAAATAAACTGAAAGAAAGAAACTCCACTCCTTCCGGAGCAAATTGATGATATACAAAATAAGCGAGGCTGATTCCTAATGCAAAAGGAAAAACAATACTGGCATGACTAATCACAACGGCATCATTCGCTTTGTTTTTCAATACTTTCAAATCCAACTCCATTCCAATCACAAACATGAAAAGAATCAAACCTATCTGACTTAAGAATTGCAAATTCCCTAATGATTCCTTCGGAAATAATGCATGTGAAAACTCAGGAAAATAAAGCCCGATGAGAGACGGACCAAGAAAAATACCGGCTATGATTTCGCCAATAACAGAAGGCTGACCAATTTTTTTAAATATCCAACCAAAGAAACGCGCAACTATGATAATCGTAATAATCTGTGCCAACAAGATAGCCAACGGATGCTTTACATTATGCATAAGCGACTCCAAAAACTGATGCCATTCTGTATTTTTAGCAGTCGGAGCTACCACTTTTCTACCGTTTTCAAGCGATTTACCCTGCCCAACTACCCAATACATCAATGCAATGAAACCTCCTGTAAAAACAAAATAAAATATGGCGTTTTTTAATTTCTTCATAGTCAAGTTGAGTCTAATGAGCACAAAGATGGCAAAATAACCATTCAAATAAAAGCGTTCAAACAAATATTCATTATTATTTGAAACCTAAAGATTGACCGAGTTAAAAATTTCACTACAACTTCCTAATTCTTTAGGTTTTACTTACCTTTGTCAACCATTTTTGGTTATATGAAAAAATTACTCAGCATAGGTTTTTGGGAATTAATTGCCCGAATTATTTTAAGAAACAGAATTATCATTTTACTTGGTGTAATTTTAATAACGCTGTTTTTTGCATCCCAATGGAGCAACATTCGTTTTACGCAAACGGAAGCCAACCTCATACCAGCTGACGACAAGGTTAATATAGACTACAATAACTTCTTAGACAAATTCGGTGAAGAAGGAAACCTGATTGTAATTGCGACCAAAGATCCAAAACTATTTACCCCTAAAGTATTCAAAGCCTGGAGCGAGATGATGCAAAGCATCAACAAGCACAAAGAAGTCGATTTAGTCATTTCGGTAGACAACTTAAAAACACTGACCAAAAACGACACAGTACAATCCTTTCAGTTGACAAATTTAGTCAACACCAACAAAATCCAAGACGAAAAATACCTGCAGGAAGTCAGAAACGAACTTTTGAACAACTTGCCGTTTTACGAAGGATTATTGTTCAATAAAAAATCGGGAGCGATTCGATCAGCCATTTACATTGATAAAAAAATAGTCAACACCAAAGCAAGGAAAGACTATGTTTTATACAGTTTGATTCCTGAACTTAAAAACTTCAAAGACAAAACCGGCATTGAACTTCACACTTCGGGCATGCCTTACATCCGCACAATGAATGCCAAAACAATCATTGACGAAATCGGATTATTCATTGGCGCAGCATTATTGATTACAGGACTGATTTTCTTTTTCTTTTTCCGATCATTCAGAGCAACTGTAATTTCATTACTGATTGTAATCATCGGAGTAATGTGGTCATTCGGATTATTAGGATTACTAGGCTATGAAATCACCGTATTAACAGCATTGGTTCCAACTCTGGTCATTGTCATTGGAATTCCCAACTGTATTTTCCTAATCAACAAATACCATCAGGAATACCAGAAACACTCCAACAAAGCCAAAGCTTTACAACGCGTAATTACCAAAACCGGAACCGCAACCCTAATGACCAACCTGACAACGGCATTAGGTTTTGCTACCTTCATTGCAACCAATAACGTCTTACTGACGGAATTTGGCGTGGTAACTTCCATCAATATTATCACACTTTACCTATTGTGTCTGGTTGTAATTCCTATCTTTTTCAGTTACATCCCAGCTCCTGTTCCAAGGCATTTGGGACACTTGGAAAGAGAATACCTAACCGCTTTCTTCAGATGGATTGTCAACACGGTAAAATACAATCGCGTTGGTGTTTATATTGTAGCCATTTCATTACTGATCATCGGAATGATTGGAATTCATCGCATGAGAATCTCAGGAAGCATCATTGAAGATATGCCTAAGAAAACAGCATTCTTTGAAGACATCCGTTTCTTCGAAAAAGAGTTTGACGGAGTAATGCCATTGGAAATCATGATCGATACCAAACGCAAAAAAGGCGTTATGAAATTGACTACTCTAAAACGCATGGAGGAACTGGAAGAAACCATCATGGAAATTCCGGAATTATCCAAACCGCTTTCCGTTGTCAATCTGGTGAAATATTCAAAGCAGGCTTATTATAACAACAATCCTGATTTTTACGAATTACCTACTGCTCAGGAGCAATCTTTCATATTATCGTATGCTAAAAATGCCACGAAAAATTCCAAAGAGAACCTAATGAAAAGCTATGTGGATGCTACTGGACAATATGC